>CANGZW010000012.1 GCA_947458405.1 Leptospiraceae bacterium | reverse complement strand
TGTTTTTTGGTAATGCTCCCCGTTTACCCTCCAATGGTTTTGTATGACCAAATCTTTTTGGAAATACAAAAACAAATCATCCGAAGGCATCTGACCACCCGTAAAGAAATATTTTGACATCCAATCAGTATCATCTTTTACCTCGAAGGCGTAAGCAAATTTATGATGGGTGAATATGTGAATAAAAAATAAAGCATCCGCCTTCATAAATCCAGCAAATCTTGCAAATAGGGCTTCATAGTTTTTCATGTGCTCGAGCATTTCCACACTCATGAGTCTATCAAATTTTGTATCAATTGTAAACTCATTCATGTCCTTGGTAATAACTGTAACGTTTTTAAAGCCCTTCTCCTTACAAACTGAATCAATAAATTCTTTTTGTGTGCGGGAGTTGGAAACAGAGGTTATTTTACAATTTGGAAATTTTTCTGCTATGTAGAGCGTGAGTGAACCCCATCCACAACCTATGTCTAAAACTGTATGACCATCCTGAAGCTGTGCCCTTTTACAACTCAATTCGAGCATTGTTTCTTCGGAGGCATCGAGTGTATTTACACCGGAGGGCCAATATCCTCCACTGTATTTCAATCTTTTTCCAAGACAGAATTTATAAAATTCAGTGGGGACTTCATAGTGTTGTTCATTTGCCGCTTTTGTTTCTACGGCAACAGGACTTTTTATGAGTGATTCAATGTATTCCTGATGGGCTATTCTGTTTTTTTCTGTACTACCTTTGTCTTCGTCTCTTAGTCTCTGTGAAAGTAAGTTTCTAATACCAATTCGAATTAAAAAATCAGGAACTAAATTTTTTTCGAGTAAATTAAATATCATGTTTATCCTTTTTTAAACCAGGGGAAAAATGCACTTGTGGTACGTTGGTACTCACGAAATACATCACCTCTTTTTTTGAGTGCTAATTCTTCTGACATAGGCACTCCCGTAAATTTTGTCAGAAATACATACATTAAAACGGGGGAAATAAGTCCGATATATCCATAGGGTGATGCAAGGGAGACCAATCCATAGGATACCCATATTAGCCATTCGAAAAAGTAATTGGGGTGTCTGCTGTAGTACCAAAGGCCCACTTCACAATTTTTCCCTTTATTTTCTGGATTTTTTTTGAAAGTATGGAGTTGATTATCCGCTAATGCTTCGCCGAGTACTGCTACTACAAAAAGGGCAAGACCTGCATATTCTAAGGTTTGAATTGACTCTTCAATATTAATAGAAATTAATAGAAAAGGAATTGCCAAAACTACATCCAATAAGCCCTGAAATTGGAAAATATTGATAAAAAATTTTCTGTCAACAGCATCTCCGTAATCCTTACGAAATGCTACATAACGCTCGTCTTCTCCATGCCCACCGATTATTCTTGTGAAGAGCAAATACCCACCGAGTCTAATTCCCCAAAAAGATACCATGAGAAGTATCATGAGTTTTCTTTCAAATAAACCATTTCCAAAAAGAAAAAATACCAAACATATCAAAACTAGTGATACTGTCCAGCCCACATCTACAATAGCATAGTTTCCAATTCTTTTTCCGATGTACCACAGAATACTCATAAAAATAAAAACGGAAATCCAGCCCATTCCTAATAGTTGAAAAAACTCATTCATTGTTTGCCTCCTTAAATTGTTTTAATGGGATTTTTTTGATTAAGGGTTTTAGGGCTATGTATAGTATATAGATAGCAATTGGACCCGTAAGAAACCAGGCAAAAATACCATGTAAATTAGCAACCCATAATGTTTGAATCGCTCCGATCATATCATCTTTGAGCATGGTAAATATTTTTTCCATACTCAAGGGAAAAGGCTCGGTGTTTAGAATTGTCTCACCCAAGCGAATAAATGGGATAAAAAGAATCAATTGAAGGGGATAAATTAGATAATTTGCAATCTGTATCGCAACAAAATTTAATCTAAACAAAAAAGTAGCACCTGTGCAGAGTAAAACTGTACTACCCAAGATGGGGAAAACTCCTAAAACCATTCCAAATGCTATGCTTTGAGAAATTTTTTCTGGAGTGACCCCCTGCAAAAGTAAATTGATAATCGGGTCAATTAACTTCTTTTTAAAGAAAGCTTTCATTACTTAGAAGCCTTTTTTAGTAGGAGAGTCTCAATTCCTTCATTTTCTTTTAGCTTAAAAATTTGAACGAGCATATAGATAGACATAGCCATTGTCCCTAAACTGGCAATCATGATAAACATAAAGATTCTGAAAAAAATAGAATCCTCTTTGTAATGCACCCATAAATAAAAAAAGAGAAATGCAAAATAGGCATCATACAAAGTCATCACCGCCCATGGATCCTGAATCAATGTGGGAAGATGGGTTAACAGATTCAATTGCAATGAAGCCATAGTTGTAGCATAAATCATAAAGATTAATATTGCTGAATATATTACTTTTAGTATTAGCATATTCCCTCTCTTTTATTAAATACTTAAATTGTTTGGTCTTGTGTAAACCAATTGTACTACACTTATGTTTTTCATTCGAAAAGCGGCATTACAATAAGAGAGATAATATCTCCATGTTCTGACAAACTTTTCTCCAAATCCCATACTTCTTACCTGAGTTATATTTTTATCAAACATTTCGAGCCACATGTTCAATGTTTTGGCGTAACTTTTTCCCATATCATGCATGTGATACAAATGCATCTCACCCGTTTTATTGATTGCTTCGTTGATTCTTCCAATAGAGGGCAATAGCGAACCGGGAAAGATATATTTTTGAATAAAATCAATACCCTTTTTAAATTCATCATACCTAGAATCTGGACTTGTGATTACCTGAAGGGCTAATAATCCATCGGGCTTTAATACTCTCTGACATGTTTCAAAATAGGTATTGAGATACTTATCTCCCACTGCTTCGAGCATTTCAATCGAAACTATTCTGTCATACTGACCATCGAGCATTCTATAATCCAAGTGCTTGATCTCGATCAAATGATCGACACCTTCCCTCTTGAATAGATCTTTTGCATACGCTAACTGTTCATCGGAGATTGTAATAGTTGTAATACGACATCCATACTTTTTAGCTACATGCAAACTAAAACCACCCCAACCACTTCCAATTTCAAGGATATGATGCTCGGGCTTTAAATGTAAATTTTGGCACAGGGCTTCATACTTAGCAACTTGAGCTTCTTCGAGACTGATATCATCTTTTTGAAAAAAAGCGGATGAGTATGTCATGGATTTATCTAAAAATAATTTATAAAATTCATTACCCAAATCATAGTGTTCCACTATATTTCTCTTACTTCCCTTTACGGTGTTTGCCCGGGAAGAATGATAGTATCTATTGAATAGATTCATGAGTTTAATATGTAGTTTAAATTCCTTGGAACCTGAAGTAGAAGGTCCCGATTCTACGTTTAACAAAAACCAAGCCAATACATTAGAAATATTGTCTGTATCCCAATCCCCATCCATATAGGCTTCTGAAAATCCTACATCCCCAAACAGAACCGTCTTTTTATAAAAATCATCGGGATTGTTTACTTGAATGAGTGCATTGTGGTACGTGGGATAGGAAGAATTCGGATCCCCTAAAACATAACTAATCCCATTAGGTTCCACTACCCTCATAGAGCCTTTTTTCATGCTACTTGTATGATTTATGAAAACTTTCTTTAATAAATTTCCAACACCTGTAATTGTATCTTTTGATTTGCCTCTTTCGAGTTCAGCCTCAATTACTTTTTCCAACATAAACGCCTCTTTGTAATTCTTGATTTTCCATTTTTCTATAAAATGGGACTTTTTTTAATAATAATATCATAGCTTGCCAATGAATAAGTACTATCACACGAAGTGTGATTAAGGGATATTTAAAAAAGTAATAAATAAGATTAGAATCCTTCATTTCTTTTTTATCACCTGTATAATTTGAGAGAAATACTTTCTTTCCTGTTTGCCAATCATCAATCTCTATTTTCATTTTATCCCGAGGGGGGTACAATTTGAACTCAAACGATGTTTCTAAATCCTGAAAAGGAGATACATAAAAATATTTATTGTAAATTTTATTAAAATACTTATCTTCTACCATATCTTCTTTTGTAAAGAAAAATGGCTTCATCTCTCCAAAAGTATTATGAACTTCTGAAACTGCACACACACAATCTCCATTTGATGAGTAGAAATAATAGAAGCAAACTGGATTAAAGGTATAGCCCAAAACTCTGGGATTTGCAATTATAAACACCTTGGAAATTTCTTCCGTAAATCCCATTTGTCTTACATATGAAATTAGGTTTTCTTTGTGAGTTGGAAATCCATAGTCAAGATGATCTTTTTTATAAAAACTAAATAGATTCCACTTTTCAAGACTAAAAAACCTTAGCTCCTTATCCATTTTATCGAGCTCGTCTAAATCTAAAAGAAATGTAAAAATACCATAATGGAAAGTATTTTTTTTTGGTTCTAGTCTATGATGCATAACTCGGCATTCATAGATCTTAGAATTTAATTCCATATAGGTTCCTTGCTAAGAACTCGCGATACATCTACTGCAGACATAAAGGCATCTTCGTGAAACCCATAACGAAAATAACTCCCACAATAAAAAATATCACCCTGTTTGTTTAATTCGGGTAATACTTTTTGAGCCTTGGCTGTATCGGGAGTAAAAAGGGGATGTTCATAATCAATCTTTTTAATGACAAATTGTTCCCGAACCAAGCCGGGATCATTGATAGATACAAAGTAATTCACTGTATCCGAAACACCCTGTAGCATATTCATCCAATAAATTATATTGGAATCCGACCAGCCACCGTTTGAATTTTTCTCTACACGATAATTCCAAGATGACCAGGCACTTCTAGTATCTGGCATAACACTGGCATCTGTATGGAGTGTGGCAATATTTTTTTCATATTTAAAATGCTTTAAAGTTTCCGATTCTAAATTAGTGGGAGAATCTAACAAAGAGAGAGCTGTATCACCATGACAGGCTAAAACTACCTTGTCAAAGACCTCTTCCATTCCCCCTTTGTATTTCAATTTAACGACACCTTTTTCTCTTATTATTCTTTCGATTCCAGAATTAATTCGGATTTTATCCTTATAGGGGGCAGTTATTATTTCTGCATAGGTTCGTGATCCATTCACGACTGTTTTCCATTGGTGTTGCGTACTCAGTCCCATAAAACCATGATTGTGAAAAAACCGTATCAAGGTGACAGCAGAAAAATCTAGCATCTTATTGATAGGAGTTGACCATACAGCAGAACTCATGGGTATAAGGTATTGAACAAGCATGTCTTCATGATACTTAAATTCTTTTATGAAGTCACCTAAAGTATAATCCGCATATTTGGGATCATCCAGTATTTTTGGAGCTTCTTGGTTAAATCGATTGATATTGTATAATAAACGATAATGCCGGGGACTAAAAATATTTTTTTTCTGACAGAATAAGCCTCCAATCCCCGAGCCACAAAATTCTAATCCAGTTGGTTTGTACTGCACACTAAAGGACATATTTGAATTTTTAACAGGGACGGATAGCTCTTTGAAAAGTCTTGTTAAGTAGGGATAGTTTACTTCGTTGTATACTATAAATCCAGTGTCTATTGGAAGGTGCTTATTGGCTTCCATTACATTGACAGTGTTGGTATGTCCTCCGACATAATCAGCCTTATCAAATAGATGAATGTCATATTGCTTTTGCAGGAAATGAGCTGTGCCCATTCCTGCAACTCCAGTTCCAATAATCGCCAGTTTTTCTTTCAAATTACCTCTCCCTACAGATTCCATATTTGGCAAGCTTATACCCCCTGCCACCAAAATATACTTTTTTCACCTGGCTTTTTTTGAGCAAAGCATTCTTTACTTTCTCTATTTTGGGAAGGGGTTGTGCCAATGCCATAGAAAGACTCACTATTTTATAGTCTGTTTTGATTAATTCCTTCACAAGATGCTCCATAGGAATAGAGCCTACAAACTTAGCAGGAATTTTTTTACTTTTGAGTACTGCATAGTGCAGGAGAGCACCGAGTTCATGTGGATCCCCCGGGAATACACTTACCAGCCAAATCGGTCTCTTGTCGGTCTCAAACTGACTTGCCTTGTTCCGAATATAACCAAATAGCCATTTCGTCAGAGAATTTTCTTCCGCCACCGTAATTAAACCATCCTGCCAGGCTCTTCCCACCAAGATTACCATATGCTCGGCATGATTACGGATAAAATCTTTAAAACTCATGGAACTTACTTTCGCCTCAAACTCCTTCTCTATAGCAGAAAAATTTCCTTCCATGACCCAATGCAGGAGTTGTCTTTCATAATCAGAATATCCCGCCTCGTTTTTTAATTTTAAGAGATTATCTCTTCCAATAGCCGCAATATTTGATATTCTTTCCCCCGATTCCAATAATTTTACTATTTTGGAAAGCACCGTGTAGTCCTCATTCGAATAATACCAATACCCATTATTCGCCATTTGAGGTTGAAATATGCTATATCTTTCCTGCCACTTTCTTATTGTAAAACCCTTGACACCGGTCATTTTACTTAAATCTTTAATTAAGTATCTCATCTCTCCCTCCATGAAATTACCTCTATTTATAACCATTCCAATTGTTGAAAAAATGTCAAATCTTAATTTTCATCCTTTGACAAATTTTTAAAGGATATTTTATAGGAACAAATGTTTAGTATTTTTAAATAATTTGAAAATAGAATTTATGAAGGTTTTATTGCAAAATCGTATTACAGTAATACAATAATATTTAGTATTATTTTGCAATAAATTATAGTTAATTTTAAATTCAAAGAGGTTTTTCTTTTATAGGAAATTACAATTTAAATAAATCTGGTATTTGTCTAAATTATAGTATTAGACTCGCTAATATGAAAATGAAGAGTAAGCAGTTTTGATAGTATATTATATTGTTAAAAGAAATCCCTCAAAATAGATGCATATAGGGTTAAACATCCTATTGCTAAATAAATTATTTTTATATAATATGCCAAATTAATATTTAATTAAGAAATAAATTGAAATTATTTAAACTAAGCTAACCCTTTAACAATTTAGGTTTGTGATTTTTTTTCCTTGATATTTATTTCAATAATTTATTAATCAGTTTCTAAAAGAGGAATTATGATCCAATCTATTTTAACCATTTTTTTATCACTACTGCTTTTCAACTGTGCGGGAACAAACCCGGAACCAAAACCAACTTCAGAACTTTCGTATGAAAATAAAGATAGATTTGAATATGCTTTGAGAAATTATTTGAATTCTTTAAAGGGCAAGGATTCCGGGACCTCTAAATCTATCTCTGAATATAAGTTTTACAACACTGAGGCTAAGGAATGCAAGGAAAGACTCGACAATGCCAAAGAAAGCGGAATGGATCTTTCCTCAACTATGGATTTTTCCTACATCAAAACAGCAGCTGCATGGGATTATATTGATCCGGAAGTAGCCAAAGTAATTCCCGCTAGAATCCTCTATTCCAAATGCTTAGAGAGCATCAATGTAACTCAAATAGCAATTGATCAAAAATTAAAAAGCCAGTCCCAAGCCAGACAGGATGATCGTATTACAGAATATGGGGAAGTTTTATTTGAATTCTCTGACAAACCCAAAGGAAAACCCAAAAGTGAATTTGCCTGCGGAGATACTGTCTATACAAACATTGTATTCAAAAATTATGTTGGTTCTTCCAGTAGTTTGTGGGTGGTTATGAAATCCAATGGTGTTGAGCTAAATGGTCCTCAGGGATTTTTAATCTTTTTACCAACCAAGTACATGGAAAATAAAAAATTCAATGAATCCTATGAATATCTCCTAACACCCACAGGAGCCATGGCAAAAAAAGAAACAGATAAATATAGGGATCCAACTTATACAGCTTTCTACCATCGTTTATTGCGTGCACCCACCGGCCAAAAAACTTTTACTTTTGAGATGAGTTCAGGTGCAGTAGCAAGAGGAGAAATCACCATCAATTGTGATGATTTTTCCAAGTCGCCTTACGTAACAGCCTTAAATGATTTTGAAGAAGGATTGATTGAAGGTAGAATGTTCCCCACCCAAAATTTCCACAAAGAACTTGTTCCTGCTATTCTGAAAGACTACTCTTCATGTGCAGAGCCAGATTGTAAGGTAAAACTGGTTAAAGTATTACATCAAGCAGAAGAAATCTTTGGAACAAAAGAAAATGGTAAATATACAAATATTACAGGACAGGGATATGCGTATGCAGGTGGAGTTCAATTGGCAAATGGTAAATGTATGATGGAAAGAGGTATTTACTACAAGCCCTGGGATGGTAGAGTGTTTGAATCGAGATACACTTCTTGGATAAAATCTAGTGAAGGAATCAAGTGCCCTAATATTAAATAATCCTACTTAGAGGTCTTTGCAAAAAGACCTCTTCCTTTAGGATTTCAAAACTCCTCTCTTATTACAAACAATGTAAAACATTTCTCAATGATTCCAGATTTAAGAATAGAAAATTGGAATACCTGATAATTTTAATTTTAGAGTTATTCATTCTATCTACTTGACAGAATAGAATAAATATAGAACAATTTACTCATGAAAGTTGCAAGCGTTGAGGAACTTATTTTTCCAATCACGGTGGAAGCCTATCACCTCCTCTATGAAAATGGATTGGTTGAAGAAAAGGCAGAGCTTATAGAGGGAGTGATTTATTCAAAAATACCAAAAAATCCCATATATTCTGAAATTTTACGAAGGATCCATAGTTTTATTAAAGAACATGTAGACTTACCTGTTTTCAAAGAAGATCCCGTCACATTGAACAATTCCGAACCCGAGCCGGACATTGCTATTCTTCCTCCGGGGGACTACTCAAAATCACATCCCACGTCTGCCCTACTCGTATTGGAAGTCTCAAATTCTTCATTGAGTCTGGATAGAAAAAAAGCAAAAACCTATGCGAAAGGCAATATTCCCGAATACGTGCTTGTGAATTTGATCGATGAGAAAATGGAAATCTACAAAAATCCAAAAGAGGGAATCTATACTGAAATACGAATCCTCTCGAAAGAGGATGTCTTTACCTCGCAGTCTATTAAAAATCTCAGTTTTTCTTTGGATCTTTTTTTGTAAGATTATATACAAATGATGTCTATGTACTACAGTATGGGAAAACATAAGCCCCTCTCTCAATAAGAAAGGGACTCAAGTTGTAAATTAGGCTTGGGATTTGTGTAATACTTCTGAGTTTACTACTTTTTTTACGGCTACAAATAATTTCTTAATTTCTTCATCTGAGATGGGTTTTACAGGAGCAAAGGAAGAAAAAATGGTTCGGGAATAGGTATCTTTGTGGGAAAGGGCAAATCCCGCTTCTTCCATTTTTGTTTTAACAGCCAGCTCTTTTCCCTTGTTTGTTACGACAGTTATGGAATTTAGCTTACTCATTTTAGAATCGATATGGAAATAACAAACTACTTCATCCCCGTCGAGTCGGTCGAGTTCTTCTCTGATTTCGTCAAAACTTGTCTCCACACGAGGACCGTTGGGCTCTTTGTAGTTGATGAGAATTCGTTTGAAATAGTGAATTTTCTTTCCATGTTCATCAATGTCAACACCATTGATAATCTGTCTTTCATCGGAAAGTTCTTTCATTAAAAACTCGCCCCGTCCTCTCGGATTCTCAAAATCGAATGCTTCGGAGGTTATATCCCCTTTTTTGGCATTTTCTTCAATCTGAGTCAGGGTGTATTTCTTTCCTTCCGGCATTTCATGTTTAAAGGAAGTTTTAAAATAGGGGTTTAATCCAGAATTATTAATCTCTAATTCAATCTCAGCATAGTTCCCATGACCATGTTCAATGATATTTTGGATAGCCTCGGTGACAATAATTCGAATAGAATCTGGATCTAATCCCAAAATAGGCGCATATTTTCGAATTTGGTTTTTAATTTCAAATAAGGAGCCCTGCTTTTCATTCACATTCGATCGTAACTCATTTTTTAAAATATCTTCCCTTCTCAAGACCACCCTGTATAAAAGCCTAGCCACTGTTTGGGGAAGAAAGGGAGACTTCTCTACTGCCTGTACCTCATCTCGTAATGTTGAGTTTTCAAACTCAAGTTTTTTAACATAAGCCTTGAGCTCATCTAAATTCATTTCATCCGGTTTTTTTGACATCATTTCTCCCATAGGTTAGTAATATTATACTTGTCGATAAAATGATATTTAGTCAATATTTCATTGTGAAGCAAGCACTTATTGTAATCAAAAAGACAAAATTTGAGCTAGATGAGATGACTTATCCCGATAGGGATTTTTATCGCAAAATCACTACAATACAAAATAACTCCTATGAAAGAATTTTTAAGTCTCACGAGAGACAGTTAGAAAGTAGAAAAATCCTTCAAAACGATGTATTTCCGGAGGGAAAGTTTATATTTAGGGATGAGTTGGATATTATAAATCCTGCTAATTTTGATTTAATTGTATCTCTCGGAGGGGATAACCATTTTACGTATGTTGCCCATCATGCAGGAGCGACTAAAATTTTAGGCTGTAATTCGGATTCATATACATCTAGAGGAGCCCTACTCTCATTTACTCCCGAAACTCTACGAACGACTGTTCAAAACAACTGGGAAAATATAGAAATTGAGGAATGGAGTATGATATATGCGAAGTTAGTATATCCTGATAATTCCATAGTGGAGACAGTAAGTTGTGTCAACGAAATATCAATACGTAATACTTCTCCAGATTTAACAAGTAGATATGTAATTCAATATGATGGTTTTACAGAAGAACAGAAGAGTTCAGGACTTTTGTTGTACACTGGAGCAGGTAGTACAGGATGGTACACCTCGTGTATGGGATTGGGGGACTTTGAAGTTGAGTCTTTTTTAAAAAGTGCGGATTATTATAAATTATTTTCAAGAGAGCTCTCCCGAAAAGCAAGAGAACATTTTAAATTTACCGATATGAAAATATATGGAAGTCTGAGAGTTATTTCAGAAATGAATGGTGGGATTTCTATTGACTCTCTTACAGAAAGATACTACCCATTTCCACCGGGGACAATCGCAGATATTCAGCTTTCTCCAATAAAGCTACAAGTTATAAAATTAAAGAGATAAAAATAAGAACTGATATATGAAAAAAGAAATTAAAAGAAAGCAAAATAATCAGGGAATACATTTTAAAATTAGTATCCATTCGCCCCATCTTCATCGTTATAAAGTAGAGATGCATTTAGATTTAAAACAGGAATCATATAAACTATATTTGCCCACATGGACTCCCGGGTCTTACATGATAAGAGACTATAGCGGACATATTTTTAATATGGAGGCAGTCACTAAAAAAGGTAAAGAAATTAGTATAGTTCAGAAAGGATTGTCCTCCTGGGAAGTGATTTCTCATGATGATAAGCCGATTATTGTAAGCTATTTTGTTTTTTCTTTTGATCATTCAGTAAGAACTAATTTTTTAGACACTGAATATGGATTTATAAATTCACCAGCTCTTTTTTTATACCCAGAGAAATATCTAGATTCTAATATCACGATTGAATTTGATAAGATTCCATTTAAAAAAATTTACACACCCTTACCCTTCAATCAGGAATCTCTTTTGGTAGCAGAGGATTTTAATGAGTTATACGATTCTCCGATTCATTTATCAAATAAAAATTCATTCTCTTTTGATTCTTTTTCCTGCAAACATGATGTTATAATTGAAGGAGTGATACCTATTTCTGTGAGAGAAAAACTAATTCAAGACTTAAAGCGTATCACAGAAAAGCAATCTTCTATGTTTCAAGGAAATCCGAATAACTATTATTTATTTATAATAAATATGACTGATGATGGGTATGGTGGACTTGAACACAAAGCCTGTAGTGTAAATATGTTTGATCCTTCAAAAATTACCGACCACAATGAATATATAAAACTTCTTGGATTATTATGCCATGAATATTTTCATTTATGGAATGTAAAAAGAATCAGACCAATCGCACTCGGGCCATTTGATTACCAAAAGCCTGCTCTCACTAAAGAATTATGGATAGCAGAGGGTATTACGAGTTTTTATGATAATTACATATTATACTTATGTGGGATAACTACAACAAGTGAGTATATTAACGAATTGGTTTCAGATGTAAATAGACTAGAGGATAATTGGGGTGAAGAATGGATGAGCTTAGAGGAGTCATCCTTTACGACCTGGACTAAATATTACAAACAACACCAAAATTCAAATAATCTAGGAATTTCTTATTATATTAAGGGTTCTATTTTTATATTGTGTATAGATATATATATTAGAGAGATGTCTAAACATAAGTTTACTTTTTTTGATGTTTTACGCTTCCTAAATAAAGTCTATGCGAACAAAAAAAAGAGGGGATTTACAAAAGAAGAGTTCTTTCAAGCGATTTTAGACGTTACTGGAGTAGATGTGTATATAATTTTCGCAGAATATCTCGAGACACCAAAAAGATTACCCTATAAAATTTATTTAGAAAAAATTGGGGTGAATATTGTAAAATCACATGCTAAGGGGGTATTTCCATTTGAAACTAAAACATCTTCTGGAAAAGAATATATATCTAAAGTATATATGCAACACCTCGGAAATTTGGACATCTCCACAGGTGATGAAGTTATTGCTATAAACAAAAAGAGAATGAATAAAGAAAATCTAGAAAGAATGAAAAATTCTATCGAAGAGGGAGAAGAAATAAATTTACTTCTCTCAAGAAGGGATAAAATTATCGAAAGAAAATACAATGCAAGAATTATTTATTCTTACAAAGTCGAATCGGTAAAATATGATAAGACCCCTGTAGGTATACATTTTTTTGAAGGAGGAATAAATTCAATTGATATCAACTAATTCTTGGATAATGTCTTTAAAGGAAGCAGTTCCTATAGAGCCCGATAAGATACCCATACCTATCTACAAACATAAAACTTGGGTTCACATAACTCCAAAAAACGAAACCGAATTGAGTAAGATCTTAAGTAACTATGGAATTCATCCTCTAACTATTGAGGATATTATGAATCCACAAAGTAGAATAAAAAAAGAACAGTTTCCAAATTATACTTATATTATTTTTCGAGGACTTCATTTTGAAAATAATCAAATTGTAGCTAAAAACTTTAATTTTATAATCACCCGTACTACAGTTATAACTGTGGTATTAGACCATCGTAATACAATAAATGATATTATCCAAGAATGGAATAAAAATAAGGAGCTAATAGAGAAAGGACTTGAGTTTATAATTCATAGAATTATAGACGTGGAGACAGATCATATTTTGCCTATCGTATTTCGTATTGAAGATCAAGCTGAGGAGCTTGAATCACAGGTATTTAATAATGATAGACGTCTCGATATTAGTATGATTTTTTTAATGAGGGGTAATCTTCAACTCATTAAAAAAGTAATCAATCAACACATAGAAATATTAAAAGAAGTAGAAACCTCTAAAACTGATTTTATTACAGTGGAATCCGATGCTTTTTTTAGAGATGTGCGTGACCATTCTTATAGAATTTTAGACATCACTGAAACAGTAAAAGAAATGATATCCTCTGCACTTGAAGTTCACCTGACAATTTCCTCCCGCAAATCAAATGAAATTATTACTATCCTTACTATGATGACTGCTGTATTACTTCCTATGTCACTAATTACTGGTCTTTATGGAATGAATTTTAAATATATTCCGCTTTTAGAGGACCAAGATGGCTTTTTTATCTCTCTTGGTTTTATGACGTTTGTGGGATTACTTATGTACACTTTTTTTCGTGTAAAGAGATGGTTTTAGGTATTTAGATTTTGTAATTATTGCTATGTAGAGAGTATAATTCGACAGGCTCATCACGATAAGTATACTTATCATAATAAAAAACATACTATTCGATTACCAATATTAGTTTACCAAACATATCACCCCCTCTCTGTGCCATCTCTTTCATAATGGCATGGAGAGAGGGGTCAATACAATTAAGAACTATAAATCTGTAAAGTCGGGGGTGAGGTACCAATCCTCCAAAAACCATCCTGTCTCTAGCTATCCCCCATCTTCCCAAACAAATGGGACAGAAGGGGGAAGGTTAAGTGCAATGGGAAACACTCGGGGGGGACTAACGATAGTAGATTACATTCAATAATATAAAAAATAAAATCCTAATTCTCTTCGGTATTACTTTAACTAGCTACTTTGTAAGATGTACCGACTGGAATTAATTGACTACTATTCCCATTTTTTAATTCTAATTTAATCTTTTCAAAATACCGAACAGTTTCTGGGTCGTAATATCTTTCTCCACAATGATCGCAAACTTCAGCTTTTATATTTATGAGAACTGTATCACTGTTCATTGATAGTATTTTCTGAACATCTTTAATTTTTGTATTACCTATTCCGCAGTTCAAACATTTATGGATTTTTTCTTTCATGTGAACCTCCTTGTTTTGAAATCTTCCATCCATTCTCTTCTGTTAGGTTTATAAACAGTAATAAGAACAGAATAGAATCTTTCTTCAAAATATCCCCATACACTGTGTAAAGGATTAGATTTTGTATCCATACCTAAAATTAAGCAGGATGGTGTAATTCTACTTTTCGGATATTCTTCAATGATTTCTCCTTTTTCTACTGAATGAAGAACATTGTATAAATCTAAATCATCATTCTCCATTTCCTCTAGGGCATGATTGCTAATTCTAAATTGATCTTCTTGAATCGTTCTCAGAATGTTTTCAATTTTCAACATATTGAAAGTTTGTTATGCTCATCCCAATTCAATTATGAATTTAAATTACTAGATAACAAGAAAGAAATTATAATTTTTTCACTTACTTAAAATTTAGGTGAAAACTTTTACATTATTTCTGATGCCCCTATCTGTTGAAAGAAACACAGCAATCCCATCCCTCCTAAACTCAAATCCACACCATATAACCAAAATTATTATGTCTCATAAAACCCCTACTTCTAACTTTTTTTACCCCTAACCAATTTTTTTCCAAAAAATTCGATCAATTCTCTACTTTTTTTTACATATATAGGTAGGAGATAACGATGCCCGACTACCATGATATATTCTGGAAAATCCTCTTTCTAAGAATAGACTGTGCAATAGAATTTTTTCGATTCCTTCTGAAAGAGAAATCGGAATTGCTGGAGTTAAAGGATATAGGTATCATTCAGGATATCTACTATCGAAAAAAGAAATTATTGTATGACATTCTCTATGAAATTCCCATTCAGAATTCTGATGAGAAACTATATTTTCTCTTAGAACACAAGTCAAGAAGATTTAGTGATTTCCAGATACAGATGATCAAGTACAAACACGCCATTCACAAGTGGCAGAAAAAAGAATTTGGTAAGATGTCATCTATTATTCCCGTCTTGTTTTACCAAGGGCTCGACAATTGGGATCCTTTAAGTGAACTAGATGAAATCAAAAATCTCACAAATCCGATTCTTACGGGAGATAGGGAAGAGTTTTTGGTCTTTGATTTACAGAAGATTGATCCAGTAAGGGAATTTGAGAATTTAGAATTAAAGGCAGGATTATTGCTCTTAAAAATCATTAGATTTCCTTGGGAAGAATTCATAGAGGGTTGGGGTAAAATCAAGGAAATCTTAAATTCTATGGAAGAATCAAAAAGGATTGATTTAGAAGAAGAAATGTTGGATTATATATTTAGATCCAGATTGGAAAGCAGAGAATTAATTGAGGAGACGATTATGGGAAAACAAAAAACTTTAACCTTGTATGAAAGGGCTTTGGAAGAAGGTGTGGAAAAAGGTGAATTTAAAAACAAGTTGGAAACTGCTCGAAAAATGAAAGATATGGAACTTTCTATAGAAGTTATTTTAAAAGCGGTAGGTCTTTCGGAAGATCAGCTTAGAGAGAATGGGATTTTGTAGGATTTTTCTGTGGACTCGGGGGTCTCGATACACTGGCAGATTTTTTGTTTACTAGGAATTTCTCCTATAATAGATAAACTTATTTGTATTACGCCAGCACTCGACCACCGAACTTTTCTGTGTAGCTAGACGTATTACACATAAATCTCTTTATTAACAGGATCTCTCCCAATCACTTCAATACAAAAATGTACGGTCATCGAGTATCCGCATCTTCTTGCGGATGTATCGAGATGCCGAAAATGGAGAGAGGGGTTACTATACGGTAGCCAGTACCCAAGTCCTAAACAGTATATCTATCATAAAATAAAACATACTATACATTTACCAGTACTTATTTACTAACCAAATCACCCCCTCTCTACTGCTTATCCTTTCCAATGCAGTGGAGAGAGGGGTCAATCCGAAAATATACGACAAATAAAACCAGTCGGGGGTGAGGTACTACACAAACCAAACCCCCTTCCCGATTCTCCAGATTTTTACTAATCCTATCCTTTTCAATAGCATGACTTTTGCCCCCATCCCGTAGAGAGTTTCAGATATTCAGACACCATACTTTAAGCCCAACTATCCCTTAACGAAGGGGGCGGACCAAACGAAAACCGTAGAAGTCGTACCAGCCGTAGCCGCGGCGATTGGCAGAGCGGAAAGAGCGTTCATCGATATCCCAGGAGCCCCCACGGGAGGGATACACTGAATCAGGCGAAATCGGGTATAGATAGGATTGCCAACTTAAAGGATGAAAAACAACATCATGAACATAATCAAATGTATAAAACCCCAAAAAAAGATTTCCCGCCGTCATACCAAAATATGCAGGACTCCAACTTTGCAACCATAGCCCTTCATAGTCTCTATCTGCCTTCAAATTCTCAATCTCCTCCCTATACGGCAGTCGATAGCAATCAGGACAATTGTCTTCCTTATTTAGATTCACCGCGTAATCTCTCGCAAAATACCAGGAGTCGGCTTGATCTGGTCGAATTCTGTCTGACACATAGACTGGCTTTCCGTCTTTTTTGAGAATCTTTGTAAACTTGATCCCTGTTTTTGTGGTAAAGGTTTCGGGTAAATTAACCTGTAGTTCGAAATTCACCTTCCGGGCTAAGTCCTCTTTTATTTTTTCCAATTCAATTTTTTTATTGTATGACGTATCTGCAACAGAGGCATCTGTGTATAAAGAGATCTTATTGGATATAGATTTCTCCTCTGCTTTCAATCTCTCTGCATATTGATTTATTTTAGACGTAAGGGAAGTTACATACACATCCCGAGTCCCACCCCTGCTCTGAAACTCCTTGAGTTGTGTGAGTTTTTCTTTTAAATAATCAATATACTCCGCATATTCCCCCTTTCTCCAGAATTCCTCTGATTTATTTTCTACCTCTAGAAAAACAGATTCCATTTCTGGATTGAATCTCCATCCAGCCAGTTCCACAACCCGCTTCGCAATCCGCTTCTCCATCACGGGATTTCTCTCTCCCTCCTCGAGTGTCTTACGATAATCTGTATACAAATACAACCATCCATCTAACCCCTTGCTCTTTTTCACCGCCTTTAAACTCATGGGAGAGTTCTCTTTGTAGTACGTTTCCAATTCACCCAGCCTCTCCGCAAACATCGCATCCCCCGCCATGTAGATCCGATTCTGTATGTCGGTCGCCATATTCCCCGCTTTATTCTTATCTTCCGGAGAAAGACTTGCCAATGCATCTCTCGCATCCCGAAATCCATTGAGTGCCAGGAGATAGTCCTTTTTCTGGTAGGCGGTATCTGCATCGGCAATGGTGACTTCTTTGAGACGTTTTACAATATCGAGTGTATTGCCCTTGATCTCGGGAAGTTTGATCTCTTTGAGATCCTTGACCGTGGTGTAATTAAAATCATCCAGATTTTCATACAGGGGAGCATCCTTGTAGTTCATAGCGTAAGACGGATTCATGAGTTTTCTTACTATCTCACCCGTAAAATACTCCCATTGGTTCAAATAAAACTCCCCATCTGCCAAACTCTTGATCGAGAGATTCTCCTCTCCCTTTTTCACGCGGGAGGAATTTTTAAAACTGTATTTGAACCTGCCATTGTTCTCTTCAATCGTTCCCGTGATCACCTCATCCGCATTCAGAGATCTAGAAATCTCCCGCATACAGGCTTCTTCGTTGCAACCAAACATCTTGGATTTTTCGAGCTTTGCCTTGAGCCCTGCAATGGAGTCGTCATCCATGAGATTGTACTCGGAGAAGTCCTTCAGTAATATCCCCGTCATCTTGGTTCTAAACTTGGATTCAAAATTGGTGTCTTTTGTGTTTTTGGTCAGAATTTTATACACATAAATGGACTTTTTCTCTATGGGATAGAGGGCGAAATTGAATAAAACTAGAGCTAATAGGAAGTACTTCATGGCATTTATGGTAATTTATGGAGATTTTTTGTAAAGTGGGAAATTTTGTTCACGCTCCCCTTTGCTTTTGTTTATTTCAAGTTTTCCAAAAGCTCATCCTGATAAAGAATCAATAAATTATCCAAATGACGCTCAACCATTTGAATTATAACAATATCTGCTTTTTCTTTTTCGATAAGATTCAAATCTAAATTGGCAGTCCCCCAAAGATATACACTTCTTGAGAAATGCTGTTTTACATACGGAACTAACCATATAGAAAAAGAATCCCGATACATCACTAACCTCTTTGAATTTTCATTAGTTTCACAATAAAATGAGTCTTTAGAATAGATTGGATTGCAATCACTTTGAGAGAGAATATCTGTACTACTTTTATAATCTTTTTCATACATCAGATAATCTATAGAGAGCATACCTGCCAAATCTCCACCGGGGTGATACGTTTCTAGAAAAGTATACTCTTTAGATTGGATATTAAGTTTATCGAAAAGAGATTTGTAACCAAAGTAAGCTCCCAGATGGTTCCAATGAGAATCAGTTTTGTAATACATATTATTTTTTTCTTGATCTTTTTTTTCTATAAAAATTGATTTTAAATTTATGGTTTCTATCCCTTCTTTGAATAATATATCCATAATTTGATCGTATCTTGTATAACTTGCTTTTTTACTATTTATATTTGTAGGTAAATATTCTGGATAAATTGAATTCTTATTGGGAGTGATAAAAAAGATAAATCTTATTTTTTTTAATTTTAGAAATTCGTTTAAATTATGAAGTTTTGTTTGAATGAGTTTTAATTTTTCTGGAGTATAGTTTACATTTCCATAAAAATCCTCCATTGTAATACCATCATTTTTTATGGGATCATAGTACAGCCACCCCTCTTCTCCTATTAAGACATCTTTCATAGGTGTTTCCTGAAAAAGAAAATAGTTTAGGGATAACTCTAACTTTACTAAATAGCTTCTCATTCCAAAGTTATCCTTGAAGTACAAATCAAAATCTTTCAAAAATAAGTTAAATTCTTCTATTTTTCTATATGGCGGAAATTCAGCTATTTTTCTATTTTCATGAAAAGGAACTTCAGAGATTACATGAGTTAACATTTGAAAAAGAGGAAGACTTACAAGTAAACAAAAGACACTGACAAATATATGTTTCAAGACTTAAAACCTAAAATATATAAAAGGATTGTATGTACTAACTGCTAAATTAGAGATGGATAGTATAAAGAGAATAAGTAGTAAAATAGACTTTAAAGTAAATCTCATTTTTATTGTTTTAAAATAACTACTCCAGTCATACGAAAATATGATTCCCATCATAAAAATAAGGACAGTTCTTTTTCCCATAGGAATAAAATCTCCTTCAAATTGAAAACTAAACATTTGAATAGTGTACTTCATTCCATATTCTATACTTAGTGCCCTAAAAAATACCCATCCTATTGATACTATTAGTATTGTGTATAACCACTGTACTACATATACTCTTTTTTCTAAAAATTGATCTAAGCCACTTCTCTCCAAAACCAAAAATAAGCCATGCCAGGCTCCCCAAAATAGGAATGTGTAATTTGCCCCATGCCAAAACCCACAGAGAATAAATACTACTAAGAGATTTAGATAGGTTCTTATATTCCCTTTTTTATTTCCCCCTAGTGGAATATACAAATAGTCGCGAAACCAACTAGAGAGAGAAATATGCCAACGCCTCCAAAACTCTTTAATAGAAAGTGATACATATGGATAATTAAAATTTTCTAAAAAATGAAAACCCATCATTCTCCCCAATCCAATCGCCATATCAGAATAGCCAGAAAAATCATAATAGATCTGAAGGGTATAGGCAAAAATCCCCATCCAGGCTCCAAGAGATTGCAGTGAGCTCGGATCTCTACTAAAAACTTCATCAGCATACAATCCCAAAGGATTTGCAATTAAAACCTTTTTGGCAAGTCCTAGAATAAATCTTTCTACTCCCTCTTTAAATAACTCTATTGTAATATTTCTTTTGACTATTTCTCTTGAAATATCAATGTATCTCACGATAGGCCCTGCAATTAACTGGGGAAATAGAGCTATATACATACCAAAATTGATTGGGTTTTTTTCAGCATTTACATCCCCTCTAGATACATCTATTAAATAGGAAATGGATTGGAATGTATAAAAAGAAATACCTATTGGAAGATGGATTCCTGTAATTTCATTATTATTAAATATATTTATTATAAAAATAAAATACTTATAATAAATTAAAATTATTATATTTAGTAATATTCCAATAGTTACTATTATTTTAGTATTTTTTAGCTTAAAATTTTTTAAATTTTTTTCAATTAAAATTCCAAGAGAATAATTAAAGATTATATATATCAATAAAATACTTAAGTATATCCCCTCTCCCCAATAATAAAATAATAAACTACTTAATAGAATGAAAATATTTCTAATTATCTTTGGAACTAAAATATAGAATAAAAAAAATATAGGTAAAAATAAAAACAAAAATGAGACAGAGCTAAATACCATATAAACTAAATAAAAATTAAATTAAAACTTTATTTTTAACTTCATCCTTATTAGACGCCAATGGAAGAGTAATTTCAACTTTAAAGCCTGTAGATGTATTACTAAAACTTACACTGCCCTTCATTTTAGAAACTAAAGTTTTAACAAGAAATAAGCCTACTCCGGATCCACTTCTTGAGTTATGTCTAAAGAATAGCTTTCCAATTTTATTCACATCTCCACGAAAACCATTTCCATTATCCTGCAATTTTATGAGCACAAAATCATCTTTTAGAATGGAATTAATCTCTACTTTCTCCGCTTCACCATGATTAAAAGCATTTTCGATTAAATTTCTGAAGATACTTTCCAATGCTCGCCTATCTCCAGAGATTGAATAATTTGTTTCACCCAAAAATTCTAGATTTTCAAAATATGCTCCTAACTGGGAATATATTTCTTTGATTTGTATGTGTTCAGCATATAATTTCTCAGATCGTGAGATACTGGCTAGATAGAGAGCCTTATCCATCTGAAGTTCTAATCTCCCCGAATCATTGATTAATCTTTTTACCAAAGTTTTATGTCTATTTGAACTTAATAATTCCTCTAAACTCTCTGCTTGTAATCTTAGAGAAGCTAAAGGTGTTTTCATTTCATGTGTTACAGTTGCGAAAAAATCTTTTATGAGTCTATTTCTTCGAACATCTCTCACTGACATAAAAATTAATGATAACCCTCCTCCCGTAATTAGCAAAAGAAAAAAAATACCTTCAGAGCGTATCATTCTATGTTGTTTTTCAATATATGCTAAAGCCTCAGAATCACTATTGATTCCCGTGGTTTTCATTAATTGGGCTATGTTTTCAGTTTGTCGCATTCCAATTATTGCCCACCATGTGCCTAGTGATACACTAAGTGCCAACCAGAGGATTCCCATAATTACTCGAATTGATATAGACTGCATTTTTTATATCCTTCTTTTGTACATAAACAATGAAACAAGACTTAATAAAAATGAAAAAATTACTCCATAAAGTGAAAATTTTTCGATTAATATATTATGTGGTATTGAGTTTGTATTACCATTTATTCTGGATATTAAAGTTGACTTACCTAGAAGTTGAATAGTTTTTCTTGTTACAACTACAGTATCCCCAATTCTTAACTTCTTATGAGTAATTTGATCAACATACTCTACTATTTCAGTTAATCTTCCCGTTTCATCAGGGACTGAATAAGTATAGATATGATTTTTTAAATTTTGCTTTTCGGTTAAATTAAACTCTTTAATAGTTCCGAAAGATTTTGAGCCAGAAATTTCTAGTTGATTATATGCTTCAATTAATTCTAAGTTTCGTTTGCTTACCAGTAAATAAAGGAAAATAAAGATTAAAAAACTAATCCCGGAGAGAACAAGAAAGACTTGATAAAGTGGTGTTTTTTGAGTCATTCTTTATTCTCCCGATTTTCATCTTTTATTTTACCTTTTTTTCAAGTATATCTAGTATCTTTCCCGCGGCAACTGGTATGACAGTCCCCGGTCCAAATATAGCTGATACTCCATGTTTGTAAAGAAAATCATAATCTTGATGAGGTATTACGCCTCCAGCAATTAGCATAATCTCCTCAGCCTTTTCTTTCTTTAAAATCTCATAAAGCTCTGGTATCAATGTTTTATGACCTGCTGCCTGCGAAGAGACTCCTATGATGTGAACATCATTTTCAATGGCTTGTTTGGCAACTTCTGATGGAGTTTGAAAAAGTGGTGCAACATCTATATCAAAACCTAAATCTGCAAAGGATGTAGAAATTACCTTCGCCCCTCTATCATGACCATCCTGACCCATTTTTGCCACGAGCATTCTAGGCCTTCTTCCCATTTTTTTAGAAAGCTCTTCTACTCTAATTCTAACATCTTGAAATAGTTTATTATCCTGATTTAGGCTGGAATACACTCCACTGATAGTTTTTATCTCCGCCTGGTGACGACCGAATACTTTTTCCATAGCAAAAGAAATTTCTCCGAGTGTAGCACGCATTCTTGCCGCTTCTACTGCAACTTCCAATAAATTCCCTTTACCATCTTTTGCAATTTCTGTAATTTTATTAAGAATTGCCTGTACTTCAGCTTCATTACGTTTAGCTTTGATTTCTTTTAGTCTTTTAATTTGACTTTCACGAACTGCTGTATTATCAATATCTAATATTTGTATTTCATCTTCTTTGGTAGGCTTAAATTTATTTACTCCAACTATCACTTCAATGCCCTGATCAATATAAGCCTGTCGTTTTGCAGCAGATTCTTCAATTTTTAGTTTGGGAATTCCTGCCTCTACCGCTTTTGCCATTCCGCCTACACTTTCGACTTCTTGGATTATTTTTTCAGCTTCTTTTACTAAAGACTCTGTCAGAGACTCAATAAAATAGGATCCACCTAGAGGGTCTATAACACGTGTTACCTGTGATTCATTTTGAATAATTAATTGAGTATTACGAGCAATTCTTGCTGAAAACTCTGTAGGGAGTGCAACCGCTTCATCAAGGGCGTTTGTATGTAAAGACTGGGTTCCCCCGAGAACTGCCGCTAAGGCTTCTAGTGTAGTACGAACAACATTGTTGTAAGGATCCTGTTCTGTGAGACTAACACCAGATGTCTGACAATGAGTACGAAGAGCTAAACTCATTGGATTTTTTGGCTCATACTTTTTCATAAGTTTAGCCCAGAGAAACCTTGCCGCTCTCAATTTGGCTATTTCCATGAAAAAGTTCATTCCTATCCCAAAAAAGAAAGAGAGTCTTGGTGCAAAACTATCTACATTGAGTCCTCTATCCAGTGCTGTTTTAACATACTCCAGACCATCCGCAAGAGTGTAAGCCAATTCCTGAACTGCATTCCCTCCTGCTTCCTGAATGTGGTATCCAGAAATTGAGATAGAGTTAAATCGGGGCATATTTTTAGAAGTATATTCAATAATATCCCCTATAATTCTCATAGATGGGAGGGGTGGATAGATATATGTATTACGAACCATAAATTCTTTTAATATATCGTTTTGTATAGTCCCTGTAAGTTCGGAAATTTTGGCTCCCTGCTCTTCTCCAGCAACAATATACATAGCAAGAACTGGTATCACGGCTCCATTCATTGTCATAGATACTGACATATCCTTAAGGGGAATCTGATCAAAGAGTATTTTCATATCTTCTACAGAATCAATGGCAACACCTGCCTTACCTACATCCCCTGTGACCCTTTCATGATCCGAGTCATAGCCTCTATGAGTAGCCAGGTCAAAGGCGACACTTAAGCCTTTTTGGCCTGCCGCTAAATTTTTTCTATAAAAGGCATTCGATTCTTCTGCAGTAGAGAAACCAGCATATTGTCGAATAGTCCATGGTTGATTGGCATACATGGAAGCCCTCGGACCCCTCTTAAAAGGAAAGATTCCTGGCATGGTATTTACATATTCTAATTTTTCTAAATCTTCATAAGTATAGAGAGTTTTCCAAACAATCCCTTCGGGAGATGTCCAATTGAGTGAATTGATATCCTTCCCTTTTAGGTCTGATTCTTTTGCAATTTTTTCCCATTCATTTATATTAGCTTCTTCCATTCTGTTCCTCTTTATTCCGATACGAATTCAATCTCTTCCATATAACCATAAAATTCACCTATGGGTCTTTGAAAAGTAAATCGAAAAGGATAAATAACAAGCCTCTTAGCATTTTGGCGTATTACCTGCTCAGGGTTAGCGGCTAGCACACTAAAGGGAAGTGCCGCAACAAATATTGTTGTACCAATAAGAAAGGAGGCGATCCCGAGGGGACGAATCGGCATTACATCAAACATCATCTCTCCAGAACTCGGAACTTCTTTAGCTACGAGACTTAGAGATAAGAAAGAACAAAGAATTAGAATAATAATATTTTTTTTCATGAAATTGGACCTTCCTTTTTTTGTAAGTATTTTGGTAATGATGCAAGTATTGATAAAATAAGAATTCCTATGATTACAGAAAGCGAGACTGAAATCGGTATATGAAATTTTTCATGCGATACCCAAATGGAATCAACGGATACAATGTTTCCAACAAGATAGTCAGAACCCAAGGGGAGAAGCATTTTTATTCCTACAAATCCCAATATCACACTGACTCCAGTTTGGAGATACTCAAATAAATCCATCACGCCACTTATCATAAAATAAAGACTACGAAGTCCTAAAATCGCAAAAATATTTGATGTATAAACAATAAAAGGGCTTTGACTCACAGAAAACACAGCGGGAATAGAATCAAATGCAAACATCACATCGCTCAATTCAATTAAGATAAGTACTACAAACATAGGAGTTGCTAATAGTTTTCTGTCTTTTCGGATAAAAAAATTGGTGCCTTCCATCTTATCGGTCATAGGAACAAATTTTTTGAGAAATCGAAAGGTTCTACTTGTCTCAGGATTAAACTCTTCTTCAGTATCTTCTTCTTTATGTAAGAACATTTTAATAGCCGTATAGATTAAAAATACTCCAAATACATATAGTATCCATGTAAATTGAGATACAAGTGCGGCACCCATTAATATCATAATTGCTCTTAGTATTACAGCACCCAGAATACCCCATTTTAAAATATCAGGTTGCTTATCAGGACCAATCTTGTATTTCTGAAATATCATAATGAATACAAATAAGTTATCTACAGAAAGTGATTTTTCTAACAGATAGGCGGCTATATACTCTAATGACTTAGTCTTAGAAGCACTTGGATCATCCGCATTTGTATCGTATAGATATATAAAGAAAGCAAAAAGCATAGCTGTGCTAATCCAGATAAGTGTCCAATATCCTGCTCTTTTTATAGACATTGTATGATTTTTATCTCTAGACAAAAGTCCTAAGTCAATAGCCAGCATTAGAATAACCATTAAATTAAAGCATATAAAGAGGAGTAATTCATGATTGATTGATTCAATATTCATTGCTTTCTAAACTATATCGTTCTAATTAATTTTACAACTTAAAAAAAAGAAATGGAGGATAATTTATTGGTTTGATTTTAAGTAAGCAGTTGAAATTGAGATTGCTTCATTGGAACTGAGCCAGTTTTTTTCTTGAAAAATCTCCAGAGCCGCCCTGAGAGAATCATGAGGAATGGTCGAGCAAAGCTCCATAAATTCTACATAGGAAGGAGGATTCCCTGACTCTTTGACAAGATTTTCCACACTCTCTACAAAACCGGAGACCACCCTAAGTTGCACAAAAACATTTGTATAATTATCCAGATATTTCAAAAACTCTGTGTCGGAGAGATCATTCGCTAAATCATAGGCATAGTCATACAAATTCATATCCTTAGCCGCTAACTTTTGAATATCCGCACCGATTTTTTTAAAGAAATTTAACATTTTTTCATTCGGCATGCTTCCGCTAGATGTCATAATCCGCAAAAGTATAATGTCAACCTTAGGGAGTAGATCTTTGATAGTTTCAATGTCACTCGATTGTGAGATTACACTCTTAAATAAAACAGCATACTCAGCCCTAGAAAGATAATTCCAATAGGAAGAAAGTAATTCAACGGGCTTTTTATCTTGCAAAATTGCCTTATGATACGTATTCATTTGTACACTAAATAACTCAATTAAAGCAGACTGACTAAAAAAGGCATTCTGGAGTATTTTTTTTACAGTCGTTTCTGAGGAGTATCTTAGATAGTAATCAATTGTATAAGCAAAATGAATATCGTCTAAAATAGCATCCGATAAAATTATGGGAGGCACAAGGGAAAGAATATGATCTACTTGCTTAAAGTTAGGTATAGGCTTGTTAAACTCCGCAAGGAGCTCTAAAAATTCTTTATTTTTTTTGTAAATGGGCTCAGTCAAGAGGTTCTTTTCTTAATTGGAAACTGTCCCTTTTTTTAAGTAAGAGGAAAGGAAAAATAAACC
The DNA here is from genome assembly GCA_947458405.1 of Leptospiraceae bacterium. Classification (GTDB taxonomy): domain Bacteria; phylum Spirochaetota; class Leptospiria; order Leptospirales; family Leptospiraceae; genus JACKPB01. The sequence goes on along the minus strand of CANGZW010000012.1, from coordinate 26,914 downwards.
ACCTAGTGCTAAATAACTATACACAAAATTAGGTGCTGAAGGAAAGGAATAGTTATTCAAGATTATATTTCCTGACAGAGAATACCCATGTATCAAGCCCAAAGCAGATAATATACTGGCTGAGATACACCAATAGGATGCTTTTCGAAAATCCTGTTCTAGGATATATACACAGATGGCAGACCAAACCATAGAAGTAAGTAAAAAACCCTGAGATAAAGCCAATAATCCTGAAAGTGTATATGGTAAAAAAGCTAAATCAGGTGGAATGTCTGACATAGATATAGAGTATCCTGTAAGATTTTCTTTTTGCATTATTTCGGCTAATTTTCCATTGGCAAAGTTAAATACACTCTGAACCATAAGAGCCCCCCAACCAGCTAGGGCGGGAAACAACCCAAAAATAATGGCAGGAGCATGCTTAATGGGAGTGGTTTCAAATGCCTGCGCCCCAATAATGATTCCTATCCAGAGGAGAATCGACATACCCGCTTCTATGGGAACCAGTGCACTCACGAGACTCATGAGCCCCAAAAGACCAACGACTGTCATAAATGCCCCGTTCAGGATAGAATATCCCGCTCTAGCTCCCATTGCCTTCCAAGCTGGATGACCAATATAAATGGTTGTGGGAAAGGGAGAGCCTAAAAAAGAACCCAGAATGGTTCCTGCCCCATTCGCTAAAAGAGAATCTCTGGTATTATAAGAGTCACCGGCCGCTTCTGCCGATTCTATATTCTGTAAAGAACCCAAAACATTCATAAATCCCATGGGAATTATGATAGAGGCATATTCCTTGATACTTTCTTCAGAGAGCACAGAGAAAATTTCTGAGATAGTGAGTGAGGGAAGGTAAAACCCCAAACCCGAAATGGATTCAGTGACTGCTTTGCCACTCATCATAGGTGTGGGAGACCAGATATCAGATATCCATGCAATACCCGAGCCAAGTATCACACAAAGCAATCCTGCTGGAATATTGAATGGATACCGTACTTTTCCGAAGTATTGCAATAGTATAATGCCAAGCGGAATAAAGGCAACAAATGGATTGTGATAAGTTCGGATAATAAAATCCATGGAGATAAATGTAATGGCAATTCCCGCAAGGGCAGATAAGAGAGCCGCCCGGGGGGTTATTTTTCGAACCCACTCAGCTACGAATGATCCAAAAAATTCAATCAATCCGGAAAGAAAACAGGCAACTAACCCTACTTTCCATGCAAATTTATAGTCTCCCGTTTTTATGTAAACAGGAAGTATTACGAAAAATATAAAAGCAAAAAGAGATACAGTATTGATTCCATAGGGAAGAGCGGTAACATCATCTCTGTTTTCTTTTAAGGCAAGTTTTCTTGCTTGAAATGCATAAAAAAGATTTCCAAATAAGAGAGAAATAGTTGCTCCGGGCAGCACAGTTCCAAATACAAAGAGAGGAGGAAAACCGCAAACTCCTATACACAGTCCAATCAAAACCAATAACTGAATGAGATTGTCCAATAAAAGCCCAAAGAACCCGTCTATATCACCCCTAACAAACCAATTAGATTTTGTCATACATTCCTCTATTTCTTTTTTGAAAAATCTATTTCTATAACATTTGAGTCAGATACTTTTTTAGCAGATTTATTTTTAGGCTTATTTCCAATTTTTATATTGGACATATCCGGAAGATCTTTGATTGTCCGAAGTTGAGTGAGTGAGTTCTGAGTCTTATCAAATATTCTAAAAATACTATCCCAGGGAATTAAGAGTTTTTCCCACTTTAAGCCAAACTGAAGTTCAGCATATAAACTATCTTCTTCTGAAGCAATCTCCCTGCATGCAGTTGGTCCAATAGCAAGTACTACACCAGCTTCTTTTTCCTTTCCCAAAAGACCCCTGTTTCCCATTTGTAATTCGGGATGTGGTACTACATGTATATAAAAAAATCCGAAATTATCCCAATAAAGATCAAAAAGACTTGCTTTAAACTTTCGTAAGGATTTAATCTCTTCCGGTGTAAGTGTATCATCTTCCATCTTTATTACCTACTCGTGAGGATTTTGTGTCTTCTATATAGTCTTTATGCACGATGTATTCCGGAATAATTTCTTTGAAAAGTTGATAGATTTCTTCGTTTTTATTTGCATTTGCCAGACTGAATAGTTGATTGAGCTTATTTAAGAATACTAAATGATTTTGGATACCGGTCACTGCGGCGATTCGAATTTTCGGGTGATGTGTGGCTTTTAAACCCTCTAAATCCAAAAGGAGCTCTTCATATAATTTCTCTCCAGGACGCAAGCCCGTAAATTGTATATCAATATCCTGATAGGGTTTGAGTCCAGAAAGGCGTATCATTTCCTCTGCCAACTCTAATATTTTTATAGGCTCACCCATATCTAAAATAAAAATTTCCCCTTCTTCACCCATACTTCCCGCCTGTAGTACTAATTGAGACGCCTCAGGAATTGTCATGAAATAACGTACTACATCTGGATGTGTGACAGTGATGGGTCCCCCTTTTTGTATTTGGCTCTGAAATCTTGGTATTACACTTCCATTGGAACCCAACACATTTCCAAATCGAACCATAAGAAATCTTGTTTTGGAATTTAAAGATATCGATTGTAGATATAATTCAGCGATTCGCTTAGAGGCTCCCATAATATTGACAGGGTTAACTGCTTTATCTGTAGAAATAAGTACAAATTTTTCCACTCCAGATATTTTGGAAATATCTGCAATATTTTTTGTACCTAGTATATTATTGAGAACTGCTTCTGAAGGATTTAATTCCATCAGAGGAACATGCTTGTATGCCGCACAATGAAATACAACTCCAGGCTTAAAAGTTTGAAAAATATAACTCAATCGGGATAGATTTTTTACATCTCCCACTATTGATTGTAAATTTAAATTTGGATACTTTTTACGAAGTTCATAATCAATTTCATAGAGAGGTGTTTCTGCTGTATCAAATAAAACGAGTAAGGAAGGTTTAAACTGTGATACTTGGCGGGATATTTCACTCCCAATAGAACCACCCGCACCGGATACAAGTATCACATGTCCCGCAAGATATTCTCTAATTGGATCTATATCGAGAGTAACAGTATCTCTGCCCAACAAATCCTCCACACGAATTTCTCTCAATAGAGAATGTTTCTCGGGCGAAGACTCAGTGAAAATATCAGTAACTGAGGGAAGAATTCTAAGGTCAATTTTGTATTCACTGCATATTGATCGGATACTGCTTATATTTTTAGGGGAAAGTCCTGCTTTGGCAATGATGACACACTCAATTTTTTTCAGAATAATCCAATCCGGAAGGGATTCAATTCCTCCTAGAATAGGAAGTCTTTGGATTTCTCCGCCATGTTTGGCGACTTCATCATCCAAAATTCCAATGGGGCGAAGACCTAATTCTTTGTGTTGACGTAAATCTGTGAGAAGAGAAACAGCAAGTTTATCCGCTCCAATGAGAAGGGTATTTTTTCCATGAAAGCTCCCCGTTTTAAGATTTTCCCTCAAAAGTCTCCAGGAAAGACTTCTGATACACAAAAATCCCAAAAGTATCAAGCCATCGAGAACGGGAACCATACGGGACTGGGACTCAAACCGATTATAAAATAAAACGGCAACTGTGGATACTAGGGATGAAATTAGAGTAAATTTAATAATCTCTACCAAATCATGCAGGGAAGCATACGCCCATAATGACTTATAAATACCGGAGAACAAAAACACAATAGACCTGGAAATCACTACGATCGACATAGTAACAAAAAACTGCTCGGGGATATAAAAAAGCCGAATGTCCTCGTAGCGAATCAAATGGGCTAGAAAATAGGAGGTCATCATCAAAATGATGTCTATAGGAAATACTAGGTATCTTTTATTCCAAAAATTCATTCTCATTGTAGATCGTCATTGTTTTTACTAAAATTTTCTTCTTGCACTCTTAGGAACATAATTTATTTGTATTGGTATTCGTAAATACTTATTAACTATATTTCTTTGACTGTTCAAATCTCATTATAAAATCTCTATGAAATACCTGCTTATTCACTTATCTGGAGACATGGACTCCTCTCTTTTGAAATCCCTAGAGCATGTTTTATTAGAACGGGAGGCATCTCCCCACACTATAATTATAAATTTTAAGGGAGTTTCCCATTTTTCTGAAAATTGCCACCAAAGATTCCAAGAAATATTCCATAATCCCTCTCCTTATCTAAAAATCGGCTTTTCTGGAATGATAGATGATATAAAAGGCAATTTACCCTGGATTGGCAACCTAAATGTTCGCTGGTTCTCTGATCTTGAAGGTGCCCGTAACTTTTATGAAAAATCGATGGCAAATGACTCGAAAAAAGAAAGTCCCTATCCGAGAGTTTCTGAATATTTCCGCAAGGGAGAAAATTTTTACGTCTATTGTCCAGCCTGCTCGGTAAAATTAAGAATTCGCTCGATTGGAAATCATGCCTGCCCAGCCTGCTCAACCAAATTTTATTTTAAACCCGATTTAAAGACAGAGGGAGAAGATATGCAAACACAGTATGAAATGCTATCCTTGGATTAAAATCTTATTCTGTCTTAGTGAGTGACTGTACAATCCTAGAAATTATTTCCCCGTGCTTTGTATTTCCTTTTTCCGTAGCGATAATTGTAATAATAACTGTTTCTTTGTTGGTAGCAGTGGCAACCGACCATTGGGAGGATTGCTTAGTCTTTTTGTGTATCCCTTTTCCTTCTACATAGGTAACTTGCAATCCATTGAGAGAGCGGGTACTGCCCTTAGGAGGAGTGGCATATTCCACATCATTAAGAATGTCATCAATTTTTTGTAGTGCGTTTTTTACACGCAATTCTTGTGTTTTAGCATTTGTGGATGTCATACGTAAAATGACTTGATTGTCCTTAGAGGATGATTCAATAAGGTTTTTACTCACTTTGGTTTTCCAGAAAGGAGGTAAATTTATGGCTATCCCCGCAATTTCATTTTGAAAATATTCTGCAGAAGACTCCATTGAAAATAGAAATAGCAAGAAAATGACAAATATTTTATGAAACATCCTAATCCCCCAAAAAAGAATCTCAACCTAACAAAGTTTTTTTTACAAGATAATTTATTTATCCTTTAAAGTATAGTACGATAAAGTAAAGATTGAAATTATTTTTCAATCTTTGATGGATTTAAATTTTTAATAATTTTGTACTACGTATAATTCTAAAGAGATATAAACGGCTAGCATGAGATAATAAATTAATAATTGTAGTACGGATACATCGAATTGTGCTCCTAAAGTAAGCATTTTTTTATTTGAAGATTTTTGTGCTTCACCCCAACAATCTTGTAGTAAGATATATAATCATATAAACCCCTCTCTCCATCCCATTTTATGAAGATATGAGATAGAGAGTCTCTATTAATATACATTTTGAACGAAATTTTTAAATTTATCCTTAGTTCTCAATTGAAAGTAACATCATGACTTTTGCAAAGTTCGTTAAGCTCAAATTTCCAGTCTCTTAGATCTTTTCTTGCTGAATCAAGAAGAGCATTCGATTCAAGAACTAGATTTTTATCCTGTTTTTCTATAGCTATTTGCAATTTTAAAAATGCTTGGTATTGTTTATTCGAGGCTGAAATATATTTTTCATGAACGTCTTTTACCTCGGAGGTAGCAATACTTACTTTTTCTAGTCTAGAATTAAATTCTTTATACTTTGGAATAACTGTTGTGTTTAGAGTTTGGTATAATTCTTCATCACTTGTATAATTATCACCAGTACTACCACCATAGGCATCAACAGCGGCTGATTCTAATTCTGCTAGTTCTTTCAGATCTTTATTGATATAGTCCAATAAATCTGCTTGGATTGGATCTTTATTACAATTTATATTTATCAATAAACTTATAATTATCAATAAATTATAAATTACCATTCCATAATTTTTTTTGTTTATCACTTTGATTCTCTTAACCATCAGATATAACTCCTTATTTTTTAGTTAGTTTTTAGTATCTCGATTCCAATATACTTTTTGTATTCCCGTAAATCAAATTTCCCGAATGAAAATAAATGAAAACCACTAAATTATCCAAAAAAAATTCGAAATCAGTTTAATTCCATTCAAAAAAATAAATATTTTATCTTTTACTTTTCAAAGAAAATAGGAAACCTTGTTAAGTAGATAGGAAAAAAGGATTTATGCAAGGGAATAAAAGCAATCGTGAAATCATAGAACTGTATTTTCAATCTATAATCAAAAAAGAATTTTTAGAAACCGAACATACCCTATGGATCGAAAAAGATTGAATAATTTCTATGGCATATTTTTTATTTATGCAAATAAGAATCGGTCTAATAAGAAAAGGAAAAGTAACCAATTTATAGGTTAATTTTTATGCTAAAATCACATAAATATAAGACGCAAATAACTCATACTTGTAATATATTTAAAATTATATTTAGTTTTATTTTGTTTTTTTATACATTTTCTATTACAGGACAAAGCTCAGGGTTAAAAAAGATATATTTAGAAGCACTCTATGAGTCAAATGGAGTGACACCTGATATTAAAAATAGGGTGAGAAATCAAATTTCTCTCAACCTTTACAAACATTTTAAAAAAACACATTCTTTTATAGATGATGTAATCATTATCGGGTATTTAAATCAATTAAAGAAACAACAACAGATAGGATGTGATACTGAAAAATGTTATAAAATGATAGAAGATAGCTTAAGTCCCGATCAAAAACTATCCGGCTCCCTTCAGTTTTCCAATGGAAAATATATTTTAACTCTACGATTAATTGATCTCTCCTCTGGGAAAGGTATGGTTGATGTTAAAGAAGTGACCTACACCCAAAACCAAATGGAATACTTTGTGGAAGAAATCACAAGATCCTTATTAGAACCAAATTATAAAATAAATACCGCCAATGCTCCTCCAGAATTTAAAGAAGAAAAAATAGATTTTGGAAGTATCCGTATTAAATCCATAGATGGAATTGATATAAATATTTATGAATTTCGATCAAATGATACACGGGGTGATTTAATCATCGCCTCCTTAAAATCAAAATTAGAAGAAGGTGACAGAGCTTTCAAAGAGAAGAAGTACCAATTGGCAAGTGATCTATATCAATCTATTATTGAAGGAATTCAAGAATCTCTCACACTTGAAACTAGAAGATTAATTAAAGTATATGAAGAAGGAGTACTATCTAGACGAAATCAATCTTTCTACAATGTATTTCAAAGTGAAATCACAAAGATTGACTCTGAATTTTCAACTCGATCTAAAGATACACCCGAATTACTAAAAGAATATACTAAAAAATATGAAAAAATCGCAAATTCTTTGAATAGATTGAGCCCCGATAAACAAAAAGAAATATCTTCAGCATTAAATAAAAGGATTGAAACCTTAGTATTAAAGATATTTGAAATACAAGAAAAAAAAGCTGATAAACAGTATGATAACTTTTTTTTCACAGAGGCATATAGAGAATATAAGGATATTTTTTCTTCTCTGCAGAATAGAAACGGGGAAGGCTATAATTTATATAGAACAAAGATAGAAAAGAAAATCAAAGCCACTGAAACGACGGGAAAATCATTTGTTGCAGGGAGGGTGAAATCGTATTGCGATCTAGCCGAAAGAGAATATTTAGAATATTCTCTTAAGAAAAAAGAGTTTTCATTATTTGCTAGATTCCAAGCAGAGAATAAAATTGAAGAATATCTAGAAAATGCTGAAAATATTTTAAAAAAGTCCGATTTTGCTACTCCAGAAGTTATCGATTCCTATAATCGTTTGGTTAGCCTTCTCAATGAAAACAAAGATCGAGAAAGTAGAATTGGAAGATTTTTTCACAAAGACGATGCTTTTTCCACTGACTCAATGAATCAGATTAGAATGGATAAATCTCTTTACTTTCCAGGAAACGGTCATATCTATGTGGAACCCGGAGAACTAAAATCTAAATTTTTGTACTACGGAGGATGGGCATCTTTTTGGTATGTCATGTACTCTGGAAATAAGTCGTACATTTCTTATAATCAATATTCTTCTTTTGAAAGAACACCCACCTCTTATTATTTGTATCTAAATTCTACAGGGGGAAATCTTATAGCACTCAATGATACATTAAAAATTAATCAATTGTACTCTGACTACACGAGATCCGCGGGTGAATTTAATAACTCCCTTGGAATTTTTTCATTATTTTATATGGTAAGTCTTCTTGATGCGTTTACTTATTCCGATGAAAAAAATATAATAGGAAAAAATAATCCCAATTCCATCAAATTATTGGATTTGGGAGAAAATGAGAGGATTCAGATAAAAGCTAATGCTAGTCTTTACCCTGGAAATTTTTTGGCACGTCCTACGCCTGAGTTACAGTATATTTTTGAGTATACAAATAGGTTTTAAAATGAATAAATATTAATTATATGAATATAAGATCAATTTTACTATTTTCGTCAATTATTCTATTTTTTGCTATAAATCTATATTCAGAACCATCCAAAAAACTATATCTATCCGAGTTAACAGCAAAGAAAAGTGTTAGCCCTCTTCTTACAGAAAAAATTACAAATTTGCTTTCTATGAAAATTCATTCCAATTTAAGTAATAGTATTACATTTATAGATACTAATTTCATAAAGGCATATAATAAAAGTATCAATAAAAAAGGAGACGGGTGTAATACGAATCCTTGTGATAAATGGATAGAAGAAAGTTTTCAGCCCACCCATAAATTAGGGGGAGAAATCGAAATATCGGGAAATAAAATTAAGCTAATTATAAACTTAGAAAAAATACCGGAGATGTCACTTGTAACTAGTAGGGAAATCTATCTTCCTATGAATAATTTCGAAACTGAAGTCGGAATATTTATAACATCCTTCTTAGACAGTTCTCGATTAATTATGGAATCTAGTTCGATCATAACAGATAAAAATATAGAGTTTTCACCTATTAATTTAAAAGAAGTCATTACTTTGGAAATTTTTCCCAACCCGGACTCAGAACCTACAAATGAAGAAAGAAATTTTTTAAAAAAAAGAGAAGATAAGATTCTATACGGGGATTTACTCGCTGACAAAAAAGATTATGTGAACTCTTATATTCAATACAAAAGTGTGCTGGATATGAAAATAGAGGCAGATATAAAGAAAAAGTTTCCAAAATATTTCGAGCTAGAAAAGAATTTTTTATCCGCCCGTATTTCAACAGTTTATTTTAATTCATTGGCTACTGTAATACAAAGATTAGATATGAATATAAATAACCAATCAAAATATACTTCTAAATCACTTGAGGATTTGAGTTCAAAATATCAAAAGCTCTATGATTCTCTCTTAGATAATTCAGTATCAACAGTGAATGAACTAAAAGATATATTATTAGAAAGGATTGAAATACTAGATATTAAAAATTTATCTATTTTGGAAATTAAAGCAGATTCAGATTATGTTGATTTAAAATTGAATGAATCTTTAAGAGAATATGTTAATTTAGTCTCTAGAGTATCTCAAAAGCCTAAATCAGCACGTTATACAAATATTAAAAATAGGATAGAGAGTAAAGTTCAAAAAATCATAAATTATAAAAAGTACTATTTTTTAAATGGTGCGAGAACATATTGCAGTTTATCCGAATTAAACTACTCCGAACTTTCAAAATTAAAAGAAAAATCAAGCCAGGAAGAAGTCAATAAACGAGAAATACGTTTTAAAGAATCAGTAAATCTTGCTAAAGATTTATTCAAATCTTCAGAATATATTCTAGAAGAAGCCATAGAAAAATGTACAAAAACATTCCAAATTGTGGATATTAGAATTGCAGACTTAATGGTTGGGAAGGAAAGAGTAGTAAAATCAGAAGAGCCTACTATTCCAACAGTAGTAAAGATTGACTACAGAAAATTTATTTTTCCGGGCTATTGGCATATTAAAGAAGAAAATGATAAACTAAAATCTAAATTGATTTTTTATGGAGGTGTGGCCAGTCTAATTACAACACTTTCATTTGCAGGTATTACGGCTCATAATTCTTTAGAGTATAATAATTTAGAAAAAACTTCTCCCCTACTTTTATTAGGAGGATATAATCTTTTTAATTACTCTGTTCTTACTGATATACAAAATGAAGAGTCCAAAGTGACAGCCTATAATCAATCCAAAGCTAATTTATCTATTTCAGCGGCTATATACTCAGCTATTTATATATACAGTATATTCGATTCAACTATTTTAACTAGAAGTAAAACTCAGATTTCTGAAAATTTATTCCCAGTGGAAAAAACACCGGGAGGTACATTTCAATTTAATTTTAAAACTGCAGTTGTACCCACACAATCCGGATTGAAACGGGATATTGAAAATAAAGTAGAGCTTGGATATGACTATTATTTTTAAAAAATTCATTAAAACTATATTTTTGATTGCTATTTTTATATTAGCTAATTGTTTGCAATCAAATGGTAATCATTCCTCAAATGTAAATTATAAGTACAATACTTTCTATTATTTTCTGTATTTTGGTTATTTTCAGCTTACATCTTCGATGAGTTTGAGTAGGACTTTTCATACATCCAATCTTCTTAACGATGGGAAAGTTGTAATAATTGGGGGCTCATCTGTCAGTGATACTGACCCCGCAGAAATTTATGATTATACTACCGGATTGTATAGCAATACTGGAAATATGATTGTCACTAGATATGCTCATACTTCAACACTTCTTTCAAATGGGAATGTGTTGGTAATAGGAGGAAGAAATTCCTCCTCGGGGACATTAAGTTCCACTGAAATTTTTTCCCCCTCTACTTTGAGTTTCTCTTCAGGTCCTACCTTAAATTCTGCAAGATATGGTCATACAGCAACTTTATTGTCCAATGGAAAAGTATTGATTTGTGGAGGTTTTTTTCCGGGGACTGGATCTTTAAACTCAGCTGAATTGTATGACCCTACTACCAATTCATTTTCCACAATCAATAGTATGCAGATAAAAAGGGGCTCTCATACTGCGACAAAGCTCTCCAACGGAAAAGTGGTTGTAGTAGCAGGATATGATCAGACTTCTCTGAGCTCCCTTTCCTCCTCGGAAATTTATGATCCCGATACTGGCATTTTCTCTGTTTTAGGAGATTTAACCACATCACGGAATTCTCACTCCGCAGTTCTTTTACCCGATGGAAATATACTAATCAGTGGGGGGTTAAATTCTTCCACAGGTGTGAGTCTGTTAACAGATGAAATATTTAATTTTTCAACAAATTTATTTTATTCTACTTCCAATATGAATACAGCAAGACATCAACATTCAGCTGTATTACTGGCAAATGGAAAAGTCCTTTTAACTGGTGGGATTCGTTCTACAAGCTCTACAAAGTTTACAGTTTTAAACACAGCTGAAATATATGATTATCGAATCTCATCTATGATTGCACCGAATACTTTACTCATATCAAGAAATGGTCATACAACAACACTTCTTCCCAATGGAAATGTACTAATCAGTGGAGGAACAAGCAGTAATAGTGTAATCCTATCTTCTTCTGAAATTTATTTTTCAGAACCGGTCATATCCAATGACTACTTAATATATTATTACTTAAAAGAAAAGTAGTATTTACTCTTCTTGTTTCTCTTTCTCTTCTTCTGTTGCTCCGGGAACATAAAGTTTATATTTTTCAATAAAATGCCTAAGCATTGAAGCCGAACATCTCTCTACTATATCCTGTACATATTCAAAGGTTGAAATAGGCCCGGAATAAGGATCGGGAACATCGGGTGGTTCGCCTTTGGAGTGAGGATCGAATTTTCTAAATTTAATTACTTTGTCTATCTGCTCCTGATTTTCAGCAAGACGTACTACATTTGAATAATTATTCTGATCCATGACAAATATATAGTCAAATCGTTCAAAGTCTTTTAATATAAATTGCCTACACTTGTGGGTTAAAGTGATTCCCCTGCTCTCTGCTACCTTTCGGGTTGTTTCATGTGGAAGCTCTCCAATGTGATAATTTCCTGTACCACAAGAATCAACATAAAAGAACTCTTCTAATTCATTCAATTCAATTAGATTTTGAAATGCACCTTCTGCCGCTGGTGACCTGCAAATATTCCCTAAACAAACAAAAAGAACCCTTATTTTTTTTATTTGCATTACCTATCCTTCATTAATCTATCTTTAAGTTTGTAGTACATAAAATCTGGTAAAAATTTAAAAAATAAATGCAATAAACTCCACGGAAACCAAGGAACAAAGGCAACCTTTTTTTTCTTTTCAATAATATTGCAAATCTTTCGAGCTCCTTTTTTTGAATCAATTATGAATGGTCTCTCGGGTAAATGATGATTGATTGGTGTATCAATAAATCCCGGAAGGATTGTTGTGACTGTAATACCTTCATCAAGTAATTCCATCCTAGCAGATTCTAAAAAATTAGTGAACCCAGCTTTAGAAGCCGAATAAGAAGAGAGTCCAGGAAAACCTCTAACCCCTGCAAAAGAAGAAATCCCTACGATTTGTCCTACTTTTTTTCGGGTCTTAAGCACTTCCACTCCAGCATCCACCGTTGCCATAGCACCAATTAAGTTTGTCTCTATTATATTTTTATCATTTGGAAATTACCACTCCCTAGTGGTTTGGATTTGGAAACCCCTGCATTCACGACCAGAATATCCATTCCCCCAAGAGAAAAATCCAATTCTTTAATCACACGAAATATATCCCTGTAAATTGTTACATCTAGCACTCTCAGCTCAACTTTTATTAGTTTTCCAAAAAGTGAATTTATCTCCGTTTGAATTTCTTTTAGTAGTTCATATCTTCTAGCGGTTAAACCCAAAGAATATCCCCTTCTTGCAAACTCTAAAGCTAAATCCCTACCAATACCGGAACTTGCTCCAGTAATTATCACGGTTTTACCCAACATTTTATTCTTTGTCCTCGTTAATAGTATATCCCTTAATAAATTCTGGAAATTCAATCTTTAATTGTTCCATAAGGGAGATGATAGCTGTAAAATCGATAAAAAGTCTTATCGTTAAAGTATTTTTTTGCATATTGAAAAATACCATCTCTCTTTTGATTTTTTTGGAATCAAAAAAATTAGTAATAACCGGAATACAATTTTCATTGGAAGTAGAAATTTTTAAATAATAATTATTTTTATTATATATTATTATTTTAATTACATATAATAAAATAGTCAAGAAAATACAGGATATAAGTGCTAGCAAAAATTGACCCACCCCAATTGCTATACCAATTGTAGCCGAGAAAAAAAATAAAACAGTATCTCTAGGCTCCTGTAAAATTGTCCTAAATCGAATAAAACTCAGGGCACCAAAAAGTCCAATTGCCCAGGCAATATTTTGACCGATCACAAGAATTGTTACAGTGGAAACAAATGTTAATAAAAATTGAGCCTGCATAATATCAGGATTTTTATTTTTAGAAAATATTGAGAGATGGGAAACCTGTGAGATATAAAATCCAAAAGTACAGGAAAGCGTAAGACGAATAAAAATAGAATAAAATTCTAATTTAGTTTCGGGAATATTGCCCAAATTAGATTGAAAAAATGCTTGTAAATCCATAGTTTACTATTTTTTAGAACAGAGTAATATTATCTTTACCGATTCTTATACTACCGGAAACTTTCATGATAGTAATTCAACCAGAAAACCCATACTCCCGAGAAGAGATTTTATCCTGTTTGGCCATCCTTCAAAAGGAAGTTGAACATTTCTTTCACAAAGTGCCCCCCAATGTCTTTTTTTCCCATTCTTTAGGAGGATGGTCTGTGGGTGAAAATTTTTCCCATCTCACATTTACCACGAATATGTTAGCTTTGGGTCTAAAAATCCCCAAAATAATTTTTAGACTTCTCTACGGTAAGCCTGTTAGTGAGAATTCATTTTTAGAATTGAAAAGTTCATTCTTTGAAAAATTAAAAACTCCTCAGGATGCCGGTATCTTTGCCCCTGCAATTGAAAATTCTCCACGGGATCCTTCTCATAAGCTCATTATTCTTATTAGAGAATGGAATAATGCTTGCATCAATCTTGTATCTTCTTTGGAAATGATTACAGAAACTGAACTTTCAGTGTACAGAATTCAGCATCCACTTATGGGACGGGTATCATTTAGAGAAGTATGTTATTTACATATCTTGCATATTCTGCATCACACATCAAAAATAGAAACCAAATTAAAAAATGCTTCCCGATCAATAGAAAGTATTTAAGTTTAATCCATTTTACTTTCTATTTCATCTTTTCACTAACATTATATTCTGAATCAATTAATTTAGTAGAACCCTTAAGAGAGATAAAAATAAGATCTCTTATGCCCGCAATTAACTCCGCAAAGATTGAAGCGAGCGGTGTGTACTACAATAATGGTAATTTTTTTATTGTCTTTGATAATCTACATAAAATTGCAATTATAAAAAATGATTTTTCTATTATTAACTCTAATCAATGGTTAGGAAAAGAGAGGTCAAAAAAAAGCTCAGGATTTGAAGGGATCACCTACAATCCATTAACTAATAAATATTTAATTATTCAGGAATCCGAAAAATTCCAAAATAAATTTATTCCCGTAATACATGAATTTAGTCTAGATTTTGAGTCCGCTGATTCTTACGATATCGATTTTTCCCTAAAAAAAGAAAATAAAGGAGCTGAAGGTATCACATTTTTTAAAATAAAAAATGAATCATATATTCTATTATTACTTGAAAAACCGAATACCCTTAATCAAAATACAAATGAAGTGGGAAACATATTAGTTTTGAAAAAGAAAAATGGGTTTTATGAAGAATTTGCCTATTTATCACTTCCAGGGAATGTTAACTTTGATGATTTTTCGGATATTGCTTGGAATGGAAGTAAAATAGCAGTTTTATCCCAAGAATCCTCTGCCCTATGGGTGGGAGAATTAAATGAGGATATGAGCTGGAAAAATACAAGTACTACTTACTATTTTCCCAAAAGAGACGGAGAATATTTGTATTGCAACTTAGAGGGTATTTCATGGATAAATGAAACTACTCTTGTCTTAGTGTCAGACACATCTAAAAAAAAGCAACCCTCTCTTTGCAAAGAGAAAAGTGAAATGATTCATATTTGGAAAATTAAATAATAAGCATGGAATCACCATAAGAATAAAATCTCATCTTATTCTGAATTGCCAAATTATAGGCTTTCATAACCAGTTCTTTTGAAGCAAATGCCGCCACTAAAAGTAAAATACTACTCCCCGGTAAATGAAAATTTGTAATTAATCCATCTATAGATTCAATATTGTCCCCCGGATAAAGAAAAATATCAGTGGAGTGATTGCCTGGAGTAAATTTCTTTTTTTCTTTATCAAAAGCTGATTCCAATGCTCTAAGTGTAGTACTTCCTACAGATATAATACGACTTTTACCTTTAAATTCATTTAGTATTTCTGCACATTCTTCTGAAATGTGATAATCCTCTTTGTGGAGTTTTTTGTTTTGAATCTGAAATTCTTGTAAGGGGGCAAATGTACCATACCCCACCCGCAATGTTATTTCTAAAATTTTGATGCCTTTCTCTAAAAGAGAGTTCTTGAGGGAGTCCGTAAAATGCAGTCCGGCAGTTGGAGCGGCTACGGAGCCCGGAACTTTTGCATAAACTGTTTGGTATCTTACTTCATCAGAAGGATCCGCTTTTCTTTTTAAATAGGGGGGAATGGGTATAGAGCCAATAGTCTCAAATATTTCTTCTGTGAGTGATTTGGAGGGTTTTAAATAGATTCTACCATCGCTTCTTCTTGAAAAATGAAATTCAATCTTTCCGGATGTATCATAAAGAATATCCCCATTTCTTAATTTAGATGAGTTACGAATTAATGTATACCAACTGCCTTCTCTTTCCTCCAAAAGTACACTCTCATGAATCCTACCACTTTTTGTTAATAGATAAACTCTTCTTTTGCTTACCTTTGTATTATTGAAAACCAGAATATCTCCTTCCCTTAGGTAGTCAAAAATCTTAGAAAATCTATCCTCTATTTTCATCTCCCCCTTTTCCCGATTCAATGTAAGCAAACGGGAATCTTCTCGATTTCGGGCCGGGTACTTTGCAATGAGATCTTCCTCTAATTCAAACTGAAATTCTTCGAGCTTCCATTCCATATTTGTATTTTCTCCTAATAAATTTGATTTAGAATAGCAAATAGCTCTCTAAAAAATTGAATCGCCTGTTTATAGATTCTGTATAATACTGGATTTCTATGGGCAAGATGGAGAGAATACTTAGGGTAGTAAACATAATTTTTCTTCTGGGGATTCTAGTTTCGGGGATCGATAAATCTCGGGCAATCTCTGATTTTAATGATTACTACAGAGCCTCCCAACTTTATTCATCTAATTCGGATATTTATCAATACGAACAAATCAAAGATTTGAGTGGAAAATACACTCTTGATGACCTTTTTAAAAATTCTGACCTAATATCTAAACTAGAATCCCTCCGGGGAAATGTTGCATCCTACATATACCCTCCTACGTTTGCTTATTTATTGATTCCTATTTCCTATCTGTCATACGAAAATGCTTCATTGCTATTTTTTTTGATAAACTATATATGTCTTTTGGGTTCAATTTATTTAATGAAAGGTCTATTTTATCCCTCCCGTTTTACATATATTTTATTTTTTTCACTATTATTTAGCTTTCGATTTCTAGAAAATCATGCCAATAACAATCAGGTAGCATTTATATTATTATTTCTAATTTTAATGGCTGTTAAAACCAGATATAATATTTTGTCGGGCTTCTTATTATCTTTAGCTGTAGTAATTAAACTAACTCCTTTAATTTTCGTAATACATTTTATTCATAAGAGAAGATTTAAGGCATTATTCTTTTTTGGAGTTGGATTAATTTTTTGGATAATCCTTCCATTGATTGGAGATATTGATTTTGGTTTAAAGAATTGGGCTAACTGGTTGGATATGGTTCTTTTGAGTGCATTAAAAAATCCCGTATTTCGTGCATGGAAAAATAACCAGAGCCTTATAGCCACACTGGCAAAATATTTCTTAGAAGGAGCCGACCCTATCAACCAACTCTTATTTAGAATGCCCTTCTATTCACTCTCCGTTGGTTCAGTAAAGTTGATTTTTAATTTTATTGTACTTTTGATTTTAGTACCCCTGTTTTATCGATACAGAAATGGGATTGATTCCAATCAAAGTTTATCAGCTTTATTTATACTTTCCGTGATACTTAGTGGGATAAGTTGGATTCACACTTTTGCCTTTTTTATTTTTCCGATAGGATTTATATTTCATAGAATAACCCAAACACCCGAGCTAGTTTGGAGAAAGAGAATTTATTTTATTTTATGTGCTTTAATTATTCTCACAGGGAAGTCAGTTGGAGGATCTGTTGTAGATTCTATTTCTTTGATGTTTTCTTTGTTACTCTATATTGGGCTGGGGTTGTACTTTTTGACATTGAGTCTTCCTAGAAGAGAAAATTAATTATTCATATTTTTAAAGATAGGGTGCAGGAAATTTTAATTTAAATTTTGTTCCCACTCCAATCTCACTCTCTATTTCAATTGTCCCTTTCATTTTTGTAGTCATCTCTTTTACTATCCATAAGCCCAAGCCCACTCCACTCACTCCTTTTGAAATAACAGATGGATCTCTAAAAAATCTATTGAAAACTAAAGGGATATATTCTTTTTTTATACCTATACCAGTATCTGTTATATCTATACAACATACATCAGTTGAAGTTTTACTTAAAATAATTTCAATTTTTCCTGTATTTGTATATTTAATTGAATTAGACAAAAGATTGGTTATTATCTGAGAGAATTCAAATTTATCTCCCCTTAATTTTATTGATTTGTCGATCACACTTGTCACAATTAAACCTTTTTCTTTGGCTGAGTGATCTAATAATTTAATTGTTTCAATTATTGATTCATATGGATAAAATAATTCTATGTATTGCATTCTAACAGAAGAATCCAATCTAAGTAAATTATCCAAGATTGTTTTCATTCGGATTAAATTTTTCTTAATTAAGTCAAGAAAAGATTTACTTTCTAAATCAAACCCTGAATCTTCTTTGTTTTGTAAAAGCTCCACCATACCATTTATTCCAGCTAGTGGTGATCGGAGTTCATGGCTTATGTTAGAAATATATTCGTATCTCAATCTTAATGAATCTTTTTTAAAAGAATCTACAATAACAATACCCAAAAATAAATTAAAATCAAGAGTATTGATTCGAAATATTTGTAAGTCAGCCAATATTTCTGTTTCATATCGATTGATAAAAACTATATCTTCTAAATATATATTTTGATGACTTGACTTTGAGAATTGAACGATTGAACTAGAGTCATTAAAATTTTTAATGATATCTCCGAGTCCCGGTTTTTTCTGTTCGTATCTATCATAGAGTAAAAGGGCGGAAGTACTTTCATTAAATTCACGAATACTCCAATTTCCATCAGAGAAAATAAATATACTATCCCCTGACTCAACAAATAATACTCGTAATATTTCGTTTAGTAATTTCTCATTCATGATTGTATTATAATTTTTAAGACCGAACTATTAACATTGGTCTAACTTGTATTATTTCACTTTCTATAAAATTCAGCTTGGGTGTTTTGATGAATGAAATCTATTATTGATTGTTAAATCTCAATCGTATAATTTTAAACTTTCAAATATTTTTATTCACTTTATTAAAATTTTTCCGAAAGTATTAGAGTGAGAATAGAAGACATAAATTCCGTACAAGAGGCCTTCCAAAGGATAAGAGAAATTTCTTCCTATGGTAAAAATATTGAATCAGAAATTGAAAATAAGATTTCTGTGAACTCTAAACCCGAATTTATGATTGAACTAGAAAGACAAAAACAGTTACAAGATATAAAATCTCCCGAAAAATCTGTAGAATTGCCCCACTTATCCCATAATTATCCTCTAAAAAACAAAGAAAACACACATAATCATCTATCCCTTAAACCATCTACTTCTGATAAAAATGAGCATGCACATTTAAAAACCCCAGACCGAAAAACAGGAATCGAAGGTTTAATCTTCAATGAATCGAGTAAAAAGGGCTTAGATCCCCACCTAGTGAAGGCAATCATCAAGGCAGAATCTAATTTTAACCCCAATGCAGAATCTCCCAAAGGAGCTATGGGGCTAATGCAACTCATGCCGGGAACAGCCGATCTTTTAGGAGTAGAGAATCCTTTTAATCCCAAACAAAATATCAAGGGTGGAACCGATTATCTCAAAGACTTACTCCGTGTATTTAAAGACAAAGACTTAGCAATTGCGGCTTATAATGCAGGTCCGGGGGCTGTTAAAAAACATGGTGGAATCCCCCCTTATTCTGAAACACAAAATTATGTAAAAAAAGTTAACGAGTATTACGATAACTTTAAAGAATTTTAAAACACTTTAAATTGATATTTCTCATTTAAAATCAGTTATTCTGACCTTTTACATAATTCTTCATAACACATCCATTGAAAGGACGACAGGAATCTCTATATTTCGTAAGACATTGTAAAGATTCAGAAGGATTTGAATTACATACTTTTAAGATCGATTCCTGTAGCTTTTTTTGAACCTTAGGTGTTGCCTGTGTTAAAAGAGAAGAACAATCTTTAAACTGTTCCAAAAGAGTACTACAATCAGGATTATCTGATAGTTCTCCAATTTCATACTTAATAAGGTTTTGAGAGTACGGGTTAGGAGATTTATTTACTACCCCTAAGAGTTCCTCTTTTTGATTGATATATTTACATTTTGTAGGAAATTCTGGGTAATTCTTGGAATTATATATATAGCAGTTACTATCAAAAGTAAGATTTAACATTCCAATAACTGAATAGCTCTCCTTAAATTCCTTTTCTTCACATAGATTTCCCAGTGTTTTTGTGGTATGCTCGCTCATGCTATCTTCTTTCCCAAATTCTAAAAAATAGGAATAATCATAGAAATAGGTTGAAAAATTCTTTTTGGCATACGTCATCTCTTTGTACTCTCCAGAAACATTTCTTTGAAAATATAGATAAGAACTGAGAGGGGCTACTATAAAAAAAACTAAAATCAAATTTTTCCATTTCCAATTTAATTCGATCATAAGTAAAATCAGGAATAGTGGTATTGCCAATACTACCCAATCTCCCCTTTCGTAATACGTATTATCTAAACTGGTGGCATTGTATGCCATATTAAAAATCCCCGCAAAAGAAATACCCATACAAAGAGGAAAATAGAGAGTATTTTTATTGAAGTTAGAATATGTAATATATATAAAGGTTATAAATATAGCAATAAACAATATATATATTTTGAGAGGTTGAGAAGTTGCCATAAAAGTATCTAGTCCAAAGATAGCTAAGATCGTGCTAAGAATTGACCAAGAAATTCCTAAGAGGGAAACAGAAAACTGCGAAACAAAAGAGCAGTATAACTCATATGGACTTTTTGAAAATAGTTTAAGTGTATAAAATAGATTCTGAGAACTGGCAAAATCTTTCAAAAAACTCAATACTAAAACCAAAATTATAGTCAAAAAGCCATATATAATGCCATTTTTTAAGGAATCTTTCCAGTTCTTGGAGACAAAAAATGGGAATACCAAAAACCCCAAACCCAAGCCACCTATCCAACCAATATAGGTCAATCCAATTACCAAGGAGAGAGAAGATAGTACAGAAGATGCTATAATTTTTGATATATTTGGGTTATGTATATAAGATATAAAATAATATAAAGCCCAAACTAAAAAAGGAAATCCAATTAGGTTATCTTCAAGGCTTCTGAGTTGATATAGTAAGCAGGGACTTACTGACGTAATTATAATAATTAATATTTTTTCTATATTTTTTAATGGAAATAGTGATACTATTAAGGAAAAACCCATAATTCCTACTGAATAAAATATTATATAAATCGTAATTGTTTTGTATAATTGCTCCTGAGGAAACAATATAATATTTTGAAATATATTTAGAATGAATAAAATATAGGGATGGTGGGGATAATCAATCCAAATGTTTTCAGTTAAAAGTATTTCAGTCCATTGTATTCCATTGTCAAAATCAAGGCCCGTGAGCCCCCAAAAATAAATCAATGAAATAGGTATAAAAATACTTATTAAAAATGAAAAAATATGAAAAATTAGATTGGAACCCATGTTTTCTTCCCTTAACCACTGTTACGCTAAATTTATTTTTATAAGACATCTATTTTTATAATTTAAAACTATATGATTTTTATCAAAGGAATAAAGGTATTATACAAAAGAAAGTATACGATAGAAATTCGATTTTTATTTCATTTTTTTTCTAAAATGAAATTTTTTTTCTAAAGTTTTTTATATAATTTTTAATTATATCTTGTCCTCCCATCTCATTTTTATACATTATTCTATATAGAAAGTTATTAGAAAATATTTAGTTAAAAAAGTTTATTTGAAAATTGATAGAAATTAGTTTAGATGTATCTCATTTAATATCAAAAATTAGAGTCCTTTCAATATATTTGATTTACATATTCCGATAAGTAAATAAGGAAAAATATAATCTATCAAATATAATTAGTAGTAACTTTCACTACTTTTACTGAAACGCTATGTTAAAAATTAAATTTAGAATAATTATATTTTATTTAATTATTTCACTGCCGGTATTCTCACAAAATACACCTACTTTGATATATATCAGTGAAATTTCCTCAGAGGATGCTTCTCTGGATTTGATATATAGCATTAAGAGCTTAATTAGGCACAGTGTTAGAAAATCCAACCCGGATTATTTTTTGATTCTCGAAGAAGACTCCGAAAAATCTCAAATAGAACACATTCAAAAGAATCTAAAAAAAGCATCCTGTAAAAAGAATGATTGTTCGGAATGGATGGAAAAAAATCTAGATCTAGACCTAAAAATAACGGGAAATGTTGACTTAGCTCAAAATAAACTGAGGGTTGTGCTTCGATTAATAAGCACCTCTACGGGTAAACCAATTTCCTCTAAAGAGGGGATATTTGCCGAAGAAGATTTAGAATTTTATATTTTCCAGATCACAAAGTCATTACTAATAAAAAGTTACTCCCCTGAAGATGTTGAGAAGATACGTGATTTACAATTCAACTTTCCAGATATAGAGATTGATAATCACAATCCTGATTTACAAATATTTACTTACACATCGGACAATGAGAAAATTCTATCAACTCTCAAAAATTTAGAAAAAAAAATACTACAGGCAGATGTTAATTTCAGAGAAAAAGATTTTGAAAGTGCGTTAAATATTTATTCCTTTGTATATGATAAAATAAATTCAACTTTCACACCATCAGAATTAAAATCCATAGAGTCATACGTTCGTAGTATATTAAAAAGAAAAATATCTGCCCTTGAAAACTACATAGTAAAAGAGATACATAATCTTGATAGGCTCGTTAGATTTGAAAAGTTAAACACAGATAATTTATTAGGATACCAAAAAGAGTACAATCGACTTTTAACTCTATCACAAAATTCTGAAAAACCAGACCCTGATGTAGTGAACTCGATCTTACTTCGAATTTCAAAATTGGAATTTGTAGTTGTAAAGACCCTCGAAAAAGATGGTGACATACATAATTATTATGGCAAATTCAATGATGCAGAAAAATCTTACGAAAAAATAAAAAAAATACTAGAAGGTAATTCTAAAATTAAAAACGTATCACCTTATCTAAAAATAATAAATAAGAAAATAGAGACGAATCAAAAAGATTCAGTAAATTCAATCACTAATAGAATTAAAACACTTTATTTTATCGCTGAAAAAGAGTATTACAATAAAAATATCGATCAGCTCAATAACGACAACAGTATAGCAATAGGCGCAGAGGGTCAAATGAAATTCTGTTTGGAAAAAGCCGAAAAAATCTTATTGGTTAATAAAAAAGAAAATCCATCCGCTACATTGTACTACAAAAAAATTCAGGATTTATTTAAGTTCAAAAATAAACCGGAAGTTGCCAAAAAACAACCATGGGTTAATTCACCTTATTTTGTTGATTATTCTTTGCTGTGGCATTCACTCTACTTTCCCGGACTAGGACAGGAGTTGGCACTTCCCGATGAACCTTTTTCTCAGAAACTATTTTTTACAGGAATATTAAGCTTTGTTCATGTACTATTTAGAGCTCAGGTCTATAATACTGCAGTTAAAAATTATAACAGTGCAGATAGAGTAAATCCCTTTGTGTTATACTCCTTAGATTCGAGTATCCAAAATTATGTGTATTACAGTGATAATTTAAAATTTCAATCATTAAAAAGTGACATAGACTCTGCATCTCAAAACTTAAACACATCCTTAGGAATTTTCGGGTTGGTATATTTTGTGAGCCTAGGTGATGCAATCATAACCTATTATAAAGGTAATACATTAAGTTTAAATAAACATTCTAATCCGGGATCTATTCCAATGGGGTATGGTGCTCTGGATTTAAAAGTAAATTATCAACCACAAGATTGGAGAAATGTCACTACGGTTTCTTCGGGGGAGTACAGGTATGGATTACAATATTCTCAAAAATTTTAAGATGACCCTTCTGTTTTTACATAAATTATCGGGTATTAAAAAAACGGGGGAGTTATCATTATTTCTTATTTTATTCTGGTTTCAGTTAATTGGATGTGCAAAAACGACAAATGAGGAAGACCCAGCTTCCTCTGAATATTGGGTAAAATCCCAAGTAGCAGGATTATTCACATCCCTATCTAAGCCACCTAGTTCCATCGTTTATAATGGCTCTCCATACTCTCTCGAAAAAAATAAACCTATGAATCCCCTGACTCCATCATTAGGGGGGGTTCTTATGAATACCTGTACTTCATCCCCTGATTTACCAAAAGGTATATCAGTTGATAAAAATACTTGCGTAATCTCCGGAACTCCAACAGAAGAAAGCTCCTATATCACCTACACAATCACAGGAACCAATTCTTCAGGAACTGTAAGTACTAAGTTAGAAATAAGCGTTTTGGTCCCAGGAGGAAATTCTGGATCTCCGACAAGTTTGTATTACGCAAATTCTCCTTTTGTTTTTGCTATTGGATTCCCTGTAAATACGGGTCTGGGTGTTGGAACCCTAGATGGTGGAATACCCACGGGGTGTATTTCCAGTCCTTCTTTACCGAGTGGATTAAGTATTAATCCCATAACCTGTGAAATCACAGGTACCCCAACTATATCCCAAGCAGTCACGAGATACCTCATAACAGCAAGTAATCTTTTTGGAAAAACAAATAGTAGTATTACGATACAAGTTACAAATATCACCCCTATTACGAGTGTTACATATAGCACTCCTTTTGTTGGCACTAAAGATGTTAGTGTTGGAACTTCCCTTTCTGCAACTTTAGCGGGAGGACCAGCTACTACCTGTACTTCAAGCCCGAGTCTACCCGGGGGGCTCAGTATAAATCAATCTAATTGTAATATCACCGGTACTCCTTATACAGTACAAGCCAATAAAACCTATTTAATTACCGCGGTAAATTCTCTGGGAACTATGACAGGCTCTGTGGATATTCAAATAGATTGGCCTGTTATTAAACCTGCAGAGATTACCTATCCTACTTCACCCTACATCATCTCTAATGTTACCAATACAAGTATCACGCCTACTTTTGCTGGGGGTGGAGGGACTCCATCTTCCTGTACTTCAAATCCCCCATTGCCCGCTGGTTTGAGCTTAAATCAATCGACATGTGCAATTACAGGCACACCTACCTCGGTAGTGGGAGCGGCACTATACACAATTACCGCCTTAAATGTTGCCGGATCAGTCAATGATACCATTTCTTTAAAGATAGTATCAGCACCTGTATCTCTTGCTTACAATTCTAATGCAACTGCGAATGTTTTAAATCTGATTAAAGACCAGGCTTTAACCAATGAAGGTACTGCTAGTCTAGGTGCCGGAGGTGGGGCTCCTGAAACTTGCGCGGTGACTCCTTCCTTACCGACTGGATTGGTAATTGATCCAATAAGTTGTAGTATTACGGGGACTCCTACCGCAGTACAGACCGTTCAGACATATACCGTAACTGCTACAAATGCAGCAAATGTGGGAAGCCCTTTGACCAAATCAATTACAATTAAGGTGGATTGGGCAGTTTTAAAGCCTGCGGAAATAACCTATCCGTCTTCTCCTTATTCTATATCCAATATTATAAGTGCAAGTATCACACCTACATTTGCTACTGGAGGGGGAACTCCTACGAGTTGTGTCTCCAACCCGAATTTACCAGCAGGTCTGACCTTAAACCAAAGCACCTGTGCGATTACGGGAATCCCTACCTCGGGAGTGGTTGCTCCCACTCTTTACACCATTACAGCGTCCAACATGGCTGGCTCAGTGAATGATACTATTTCTCTTGAGGTGGTTATTCCACCCGTTTCTTTGAGTTATAATAATGCTTCTAATACTACACCCGATGTGCTTATTTTAATCAAAGATGTATTACTTGTATCTCAAGGAACCCCAGATCCTACTGGATTGGTTGGTGTGCCTAAAACTTGTACTGTCAATCCATCATTGCCTACAGGATTAGTAATTGATCCACAAACTTGCGTTATAAGTGGAACGCCTACCGCTATTCAGAATACTACTTCCTATACAATAACAGCCCAAAATGCCGCGGGAATTATAACAAAAGCTATATCAATCCGAGTAAAATTTTTAGTAGAAGCCCCAGTTTCTATTGTATATCCATCTTCTCCTTATATAATTAAAGATGGCGTGGATGTCACAACTATCGCAAATCCAATTACTCCTACATTAGTATTGGGGGGACTCAGTAACAATGATCCATTGGACTCCTGTACATCTACACCCGTACTACCAACGGGATTAACCCTCAATCAAGCCACCTGTAGAATCGAAGGAATTCCTACTGCAGGAGTAGTTTCCGCTCCTGCTTTATATCTAATTAAAGCGACCAATCTAGCTGGCTCTGTGACAGATACAATTTCTTTATCAATTGTAAAAACACCAACTCTATTGTCATACAATGATGCAGTAAATACTATAGTCAATACTCTAAAATTAACCAAAGATGTAGCAATGACTACTCAGGGAGTCCCGAATTTACAGGGTGGAACTCCAGCAAACTGTACTGCAATGCCTTCCCTACCGACGGGAATGTATATTAATCCAGTTACCTGTGTAATTTCTGGAACACCCACAGCTATTCAGCAAACAGCTACTACTTATACTATAACTGCTGAAAATGTGGCGGGTTCTGTTACAGCGACTATTAATATAACTATTGATTGGCCTGTTCAAAAACCAGTAAAAATAACCTATCCCCTCTCTCCTTATGTTTTAGCAGAAGGGGTGAATGCCGCAACAATACCCAATCCCATAATTCCTACACTTGTATTGGGGGGAGCGAGTAATAGTGATCCATTAGCCACTTGTACATCCACACCCAACCTGCCTACAGGCTTGAATCTAAACCAAAGCACTTGTGCGATAGAAGGAACTCCCACTGCAGGAGCAATAGTAGCCCCAGCCTTGTATTTAATAACGGCGGCAAACGTTGCCGGTTCGGTTACGGATACAATATCTCTGGCGATTGTGACGACTCCCCTGACATTAACCTATAATAATGTATTACTCACTACTCCAAATGTACTACCATTAATTAAAGATCAAGTCCTTACAACCGAAGGCAATGGAGTTTTGACTGGAGGGACCCCAACTTCCTGTACTTCAGTCCCGACACTCCCGACAGGATTAATTTTAGACCCTGTAACTTGTAATATAACAGGAACTCCAACAGCTATTCAGACCGCTAC
>CANGZW010000011.1 GCA_947458405.1 Leptospiraceae bacterium | reverse complement strand
TTTAAGGGTGAAGACTACAAACTGGATACGGATTATAGAAATTATGCAGCTTTGAGTCCTTCCGGAAAATATCTTTTAACAGGTGGAATAAAAGGTGCTTATATTTGGAATCGTACAGGTGAACTAAAAAAGAAATTATCAGGACATACTAGAAATGTTAGTGCAGTTGCATTTTCATCTGATGGAAATTATTTAGCAACTGCAAGTCCGGATAAAATTATGCTATGGATTAAAGATAATTCAGAAACTAATCTGGAATAGTTATTCAAAAGATTTATTAAATGAATTTACTATTTCTTTAGGATTTATTTCGAAATCATATAATCCAAAAGCTGTTTCAGGATTAAACCTGGAATATTCCTCATCTCTAAAATCAGTTAAGGTCCATATAAAAAATGGGATTTCTCTCTGACGAGAAAATTCATAAAATTCTTTATATAAAATACCAATCTCAGTTAATCCTATTTTCACCCAGAGAGGACAGATTCCAAATTCTGAAATCCAGCTAGGTTTTGTAATATCAGAGTATTCGTTTAAATAACCATCGATGGTAATTTTGATTTCTTTTTTATAAAATTCAATATTCTTCATTGAATAATAGCAAGATGGAATGTACGGATGAAAGTTATAAATATCAATATATTCATCAATTCCAAGTTCTAAGCATTCTCGAATAAAAAGTACTTTTTGAAAGGGTGCATACGATTTTAAATCATTACTCATAATACCACCGAGAAGAATAGTTGAGTTTGGTGATAAGTTTTTAATTAGAGGTGATGTTTGTTTAACTAGTTCAAAATAGGATTTTGGATCAGGTTTATTTATCCAAAATCGTAATGTGTTAGCTTCGTTCCAAATTTCCCAATATTGAATACTCGACTTATATTTAGTAACATGATGATTTACAAATTTTAAATAATTTTCAATATCATCAACTGGGTTTTTAAATTTTAAAGCAGGATAAATACAATTTACTAATGTTCCAGGTACGAGTCCTGTTAATAGTCCTAAAATTTTTATTCCAGTTTTGTTTATTTCTGCAATAAAATAATCTAAAACATCTTCAGGAAGGGGATTATAAAAATTTAATTCTAATCGAATCCATTCAGCACCTATATTTTGAAGGGATATTATATACTTATTTAATGAAATTTTATCTGTATGTTTTATAACAACATTTATACCCAATCCAGGGTGAATATGGTTCAATGAATACTCCTATTTGAAAGCTTTTTCTAATGTATCAATTATTTCTCTTTCTGTCCATGGTTTTTTGATAAACTTAAAAATGTTTAAATCCCTCTGGAGTATGACTGGATTTTCATGGGCTGAGATTAAAATTTTAATAATATTAGGATATTTGGTATTGATGATAGTAAAAAAATCATCAGCTAGTTTTCCTCCTATATTATAGTCAGAAATCAGTATAATCTTTTGATTAGAGTTAAACAATACTTCTATTGATTTTTCAGCTATGAGAAAATCCTTATATACTTGGTATGTCAGTGTATCTCCATATTTTTTTTTTAATTGGGCACGTAATGCAAGAGAAATTAAAATTTCATCTTCAACGAATGCAATTATCCAATTTTTATGTTTCATAATAATTTTAATTATAGTATAATCCTTTAAAATAAAATAATGTCAAGCCTTTTATTTATTCAGACATATAAATGATACACTATTTTTTCATAAATTGTTTAAGGATCTATTTACTTTTATAAGGGATGAAAAGTCTTCTTCCCCTAGATTAGATGTTATGCCCTGACTATAAATTGTTTTTAATGACATTGCTTGTGGGAGTGAAATGTTCATTTCCAAAATTAAATCTAATGCATGATTTAGATCTTTGTTCATATTTTTAAGGGAAAAATTAGGTGAATAGTTTTTTTCTTGAATACATTTTAGTTTGAAATCTGAAATACCGGATCGAGCGGCTGAGTTTTCAATTACATCTAAAAAAATATTTTCAGATACTCCTAATTTTTCCGCTAATACCATGCCTTCCATATAGGATTGTAATATTTCGGCTTGTACCATATTTAAGCAAATTTTTACTTTTTGTCCATTACCCACTCCAGGGCAGGGAATAATCTTTTTTCCAGTAGCATTCCAAATAAATCTACAAGCATTTATTTCATCTTCATTTTCGTGCCCCACCATAAAGATTATATTACCTGTTTCACTTGCTAATTTTGATCCAGTCATAGGGGAATCTAAGAATATATTTCCTCTTTTTCTATAATCTGAATTTATATGTTGAGTTAGTTCGGGAGATGTAGTACCAAAATCTAATAAATAACCTTTAAAATTATCTTTTATCTTATTATAATACTCTAATACGATTTTATCTTCAGTAAGACAGAAAATAATATGGGAAGAATCAGAAATTATTTTTTCTGTTGAATCATATATTTTAGTATTATTAGTTTCTAAATCTTTAATCTTATTTATATTTCTAGAGTAAAGGGATAATGATATATTATTTTTCTGTAAATTTTTAACAATTCCCCTACCCATTATTCCAACACCAATGATACCAATATTAATTTTACTCATTTTTTCCCCGCTTCTTCTTTGAATTATTTTTGGAAGGTAACTCAACTGATTCCTTTTCTAATTTACTAGTAGCTTCAGTATTAGGATATTTTGGTCTTTGATGGAGACTGGAAATCAATATTTCTTTAAATGATTCTTTTATAATAAATAGATCTCCAAGTGTGATACCTGATTCATCTAATTGATTTTCACTTATCTTAATATTAATTATTTTTTGAATTAAATCATCAAGAATTTCTAAAGTAATTAAATCTAATGATCTACTTGCAGCTTCTACGCTATCTGCGATCATTACAATTGCTGTTTCTTTTCTCTGTGGCTTGGGACCCGGATATTGGAAATCTTTTTTATTGATTTTAGATCTCTGTCGGGGAGATAGACTTAGGAGAGCTTTATGATAGAAAAATGCCATCGTACTTGTTCCATGATGTTCTGGAATAAAACTAATTACATCTCTTGGTAGGCGAGCTTTCTTTGCCATTTCAATTCCATCAATGACATGATCGATCACTATTTTTGCAGCTAGACCGGGATTATTTTTATCGATATGTTCTAATTTAGGAATTAAATGCTGGTTCTCTACGAAAAAACCAGCATTAGGAATTTTACCTATATCATGGAAATACACACCAGCCCTAATTAAAAGCCAATCTAAGTCGAGCTTTTGAGCCGCTCTCTCTGAAAGTGCCGCAACCATAAATGTATGAGTATAGGTCGATGGTGCTTTTGTCAAAAGCGCTTGAAGAAGTGGATGACCTGTATCTGCTAATTCTTGTAATTTGAATCTAGTTGGAATATTAAATAAGTACTCATAAATAGGCAATAAAAATTGAGCTAATGTGACACATGCAAAACCATTAATTATACATACTATATAAATTTTTATTATATTTGCCGATAAAAAATCTTTTAAGAATGAATCACTATTTGAACTTACCCAGAACTCTCTATTGTCTAATAAATATCCACTTGTTGAGAGTAGTATTTCAATTCCAGAAATTATAATTCCTGATTTAATAAAATCAATTCTTTTACGAATTCTTGAGCCTTGTATTGATGATATTATTGCTGTTGAAAATACAATTATAAATGTAAATAAATTGTGATATGATATTTGAAAAATATAAAATGACAGAAAAAATCCTAATGTGATAGCAAGTTGTTCGTCAAATAAAAAGCTTATTAAAAGACAAATCAATCCAATAGGTACAAATAGTCCAAAGTAAAATACAGAATCATAATTATTGTCAGGATGATAAAATAATCTAGATTGAATAAAACCAGATAATACTAATATCCATATAAGTGAAAATATTATAATATTATTACCTATATCATTTAATTTTCTAGGATCATATTTTTTTAAGAATATTAACATAATTGATACAATTACCAATTGAACAATTAGTATTGAAATAATAGAATTTATATTTATTCTCGAAGCCTGAAGATTCAATTGTTCCAGTCTAAAATATGTATCTGGCGTTATAAGTTCTCCTTTAGTGATAATTTTTTCATTTTTATCAATTTTACTCTTAATTGATTTTACTTTATCCTGTAAGGCATTTTTTTCTTCTTCTGTTTCTTCTGCATTATAGTAACAAGCTGGAAAAGAGTAGATATATGAAGTACTAATTCTTTTTACAATATTATATAAATCATTGTCTAATTTAGGAAACTTTTCATCTAAAAGCTGTTGGATAGTGATTATAGTATCTTTGTCATTATATAAATTTTCTCTTGGAATTATATATTTTCCATCTATAATTGATAACTTATCTTTAATACCGCGATTATGAACCTTTCCTCCATATGTTTTCATGTTTAGAAGTATTACAGGAGAATCTTTAAGAATACAAGTAGAAGAGAATATTATATTGGTGCATTGTTGTATTAATTCTTTTAGTCGATCTTTTTCAGGATTTAAAATTAAGGCTTCTAAATCCTCTTTTGTTTTAAACTTCCAGCGGGGATTTTTTGAGATCAATAATTGAAGGTTTTTTAAATTGTTAACAGATCCAATTGATTTAAGATTATTTAACTCTTCGTCTATTGTAGAATAGACAACATTCGTTAAATAAGTATAATCTCTTTCAAAGATATAATTACCAGAATTATATGCCTTTGATTTTTCAATCTGAGTTCTTTGTGGATCATCATAAACTATCTCTCGAGTAGAAATAATTGTTTCTGGTGAGATTGAACCGAGGGAGTATCCACCCTCAGGACTAAGGTCAATTTTTTCTTGACCAAAGTAAGGAAAAGAAATAAAGAAGGTCATTAAAATTAAAGTCAATAGTACGCATATAATTTGTAGTCTCCAAATATATTTTGGAGTCCTGATCATTGTTAATTGATCAGTGAATCCAGCCATATTAGATTCTAAAATTTTGGAAAACTTACCCACTAAATAGACTCCAATCTATTAACTATAGCCTCAATCAATGGATGTCGGGTTATATCTTCTTTATCTAAGTGTATAATTCCAATTTCTGGAATATTTCTTAGTGCAATAGAAACTTTTTCAAAGCCTGATTTTCCATTTGCTAAATCAATTTGTGTTACATCCCCAGAAATTGCCATTCTGGAGTTTTTTCCAAGTCTGGTTAAAATCATTTTTAATTGCATACTTGTACAGTTTTGGGCTTCATCTAAAATTATAAATGAATTAGAGAGAGTTCTTCCTCGCATGAAAGCTATTGGAGCTATCTCTATTTTATTTAAAGAAGTTAAAACTTGAACCTTTTCATGACCCAAGCAATCATTTAATGCATCATAGATTGGTCTTAAGTATGGATCAACTTTTTGAACCATATCTCCCGGTAAAAATCCTAAGGATTCTCCTGCTTCTACTGCGGGTCGTGTCAATACTAGTCTTTCCACCTCACCATTTTGTAGCATTCTACAGGCAACAGCAATAGATAAAAAGGTTTTGCCAGTTCCGGCAGGACCAACTGCAATACTTATTAAATTTTTAATTAGACTTTCTACAAATTTTTGCTGATTGGATGTTTTTGGAAAAATAGGTTTTCCTTTAAAATTATTTAAGATTTTTTCAGTAGGATTCCAGGGTTGACCTTCTTCTCTAGATTTAATTAAATAATGTATGTCAAAAGCATCAAAATCTTCTTTATCAGGTCTATTTTTAAAATTTTCTTCTAAATGCTGAAAGAATTGTATCGCATATGTAATACTCTCTTGGTATCCATTTAAAATGAGAGAATTACCCCGAGGGATAATCTCAATTTTTAAGAAAATTTCTAAATCTTTAAGATGACTATCTTTTAACCCACATACTTTTCGATATAGACCTTCATTCTGAAAACTAAACTTTTCACTTATTTTAGGAAGATCCTTTTTCTTTATCATTAGACACTTACCACTCTTATTTTTAACTCATCGAGTTGTTTAATATCAACAGGAGTAGGGCAATCACTCATCATACAAACACCTTTCTGTGTTTTTGGAAATGCTATCACATCTCTAATTGATTTTCCTTTTGTTAAAAGCATCATAATTCTATCAATTCCCAATGCAATTCCACCATGGGGAGGAGCTCCATATTGAAGAGCTTCGAGTAGAAATCCAAATTTATGTTTTGCATCTTCAGGTGTAATACCAAGAAGTCCAAAAACTTTTTGTTGAATTTTTTCATCATGGATACGAATACTTCCTCCTCCAATTTCATTTCCGTTTAAAACTAAATCATATGCTTTAGAATTAAATGTATGTGCTTTCGATTTAATTGATTCAATTGTGTCCATATCTGTAATACATCCATCCTGTGGGGCAGTAAAAGGATGATGCATAGCGAATAATTCATCAGTAGCTGAATCCTTTTCAAACATCGGAAAATCAACTATCCAGGAAATATGAAAAAAATTGGGGTCAGGAGTTTCATATTTTTGGGATAATCGTAATCGAAGGGCTCCTAGAGAATTATTCACAATAGTGTGTGCATCCGCTCCGAAAAAAACCATATCTCCTTCTTTAGAATCCAATTTTTCAGCAATTTTCTTTAATGAATCTGCTGAGAAAAACTTTGTAATAGTAGACTCTAAACCAATAGAGGTATGCTTCATATAAGCCAAACCTTTAGAGCGATGATCTTTATTTAACCATGATGTAAGGTCTTCAATTTCTTTTCGGGAGATATTAGAGCCACCTTTTACACAAATTGCCTTTACAATTCCCCCACTGTTGAGTGCACCAGTAAATACTTGAAAATTACAATCTTTTACAATATCAGAGATGTCATACAATTTCATTCCAAATCTTAAATCAGGTTTGTCGGAGCCATAAGAATTCATAGCTTCTGCGTAAGTCATTCTGGGAAACTTAGTAGGGAGTGAGAGATTGAAAACCTCCTGAAAAACATTTGAAACCAAGCCTTCCATATTAGATAGAATATCTTCTTCATCTATAAAAGAAAACTCCATATCTAACTGGGTAAATTCTGGTTGTCTATCTGCTCTAAGGTCTTCATCTCGAAAACATTTTACAATTTGAAAATATCTTTCCATTCCTCCAACCATTAGAATTTGTTTAAAAATTTGTGGGGATTGTGGCAAAGCATAGAAGGTGCCCGGATTTAGTCTAGAGGGAACTAAAAAATCTCTCGCCCCCTCTGGAGTAGATTTATTTAAGATTGGTGTTTCAATTTCCAGAAATCCTTTGTCATTTAAGTATTTTCGTACAGAAAAAATAAATTTATGTCTATTTATCATTCTATCTTTAAGTTCATCTTTTCGGAATTCAAGATATCTGTATTTCAATCGAATATCTTCCCCGGATTCATCAAACTCATCTAATTGAAAGGGAGGAGTTTTGGAATGGTTTAGAATTTCCAGTTTATCAATAATTATTTCAAAATTTCCCGTAAGTATTTTTGGATTTTTAGCATCAGGAGATCTTTCCTGCAGAGTTCCACTGATCGCTATAACATACTCTGAACGAACCTGCTCTGCAGCTTTAAAATCATCCCCAATTACTTCTTTCCGGGCAGTTACCTGAACAATTCCGGATCTATCTCGCAAATCAATGAAGATGACTCCACCCTGATCCCGAAATCGAAATGCCCATCCACACATAAATATTTTAGTTCCCGGTTTAAGATGAATTATATCTGCCGCAAATACTCTATTTTTGTATTCGTTTCTATACCAATTGTTCAATTTTAATGTTACTCTCTTATTCAGTTTCCTTCAGGATTCTAAATGTTCTATTCAGGTGCAATAAAAATAGGGTAGGATCTCAAATTCTATGCTATTTTTAATTGAATAATTTTTTAGCCTATATTCTCTCTCTTTACAGCATCAAATTGCTTTAATCTTAAAATGAATACGTTCAAAAATAAGATTTACTTTTTTTTTTTTTGCATTTTCCGATAGAATTATTGAATGTCTATCTCTCCCCCAAATGAAACGGATATAAAATATTCTTTTCTACGTGTTAGAAGAGAGAAAGAATCAATTATTTTAGGAATCAGTCCTACAAATAAAATTCAACAAGAGATTCTGAAAGTTGCTAAAAATAATAGTACTGTACAGAATGCTACCAAAGGTGGACTCTTTTCTCTAAAGAAATCTTTTATAGATAGTCTACAAATTGAAGAAAAAACCTTAACACTAAATTTAAATCATTTGGTTAGCAATCAATTTCTATGCCAAATACCTGTTTTTGAATTTGATGCCGGTGAAATCGCATTAGAAATAGTTCCCTATTTCATAACTCATCCCGGAGATGATAAAAACTTTTCTATAGCTAATCTTTTCGAAGAGTTGATTGTATGTTCGTTTAAGTCTATAAAATATTGGTATGAGTCTAGAGCCAAAATTTCCAAAGAAGATCAAGTTTCTGAATACAGATGGTATATGAATGGGAATATTGACCCTTATGGTGGGCATTCAAATATCTTTAATCCCTGGCATATTCTAAAAAAAATGAATAACGGAATTCCTATTTATGAGGAAGTTATTGAATACATTTCAAGAGAGATTGAAAGAAGATTTATTGAATCAGATTTGGCTATTCCCCTAAAAGAATTTGGAATATTTTTCATAAAAACAAATGAAGTAATGGATATATTTGAAAACGCTGATTCATTTATGCAGGAAGATATAATAAAATCATTAATTGGTAGTACAATAAATAGAACTATACTAGAACCTATTTTATTAGAAAAGAAAATATATTTTGAAACTAGTCAATTTCCATTTAAGACGACTGGATTTGCAGTTGAGTTAGCAAGAGTAACTAAACAAATCAAGCTGAGAGATGGTATTGATAATGTAAAAAAATTATTGGTTATGGATATAATCATTCAACTCGAACCCTATGTGGATAACTTTTACATGCAAAATTGGAGGGATGATTGTGAGAATGTAAAATCAGAATTTAAAAGAGCAATCACAGCCCCTTCAAGTAAATGGATGAATTTAATTACATTCATAAACCATTCTGAATCATTAAAATATCCTCCTGATGTTTGGAAAGATTTATTAACAGATAGGGAATTGTACTACATTAAATGGCAATCCCCGAAAGGAACAGTAAACGTTTTCACAGGAAGAGAGCATGGTTTTATAAGATCATTAGTTGTTGGTATGATTGCTATCGGTGCGGGAGAGCATTGGAAAGCTGTTGCTTTGAAATATTTAATTGATAAAAATGAAAGAACTCTTCGCCCGCTTCTAATAGATTTTAATTTTGCTATCATATATCAGGAGTTAAATAAAATTATATATACACCATATATACCATGGTATTTTAGAATTTTCATGTATATTCCCATTCAATCCCTTAATGAATTATTTTATGAAAAAGCTAAGGAAAAAATCAAACTCGAGCAGGATCAACTTGCAATAAAGAATGAAAATAATAATCAAAAAATAAATTCAGATGTAGATAGCAAGAAAAGAGATATGGTTAGTGGGGTGAAGGATAAGTTTTTTTCTGATTCAGTTAAAAGTACCTTAGATTATTTTTATAGTGTCAAAAAACATGTCCCCACTCTCAGCGAATTAACAGAATATTATCCAGAAGATCCGGACTTTATAAATAATTTAAAAAAGAAAAAGTTTCGAATAATATCACTCCCCATTCGAGGGGGTGAGAATATTGAAATAGTTGTATATCCTGATGATGACTCATGGGCTACCAAAAAACAATTCTTGATAGAATCTCTAGAAAATGTTGTAGCTGACAGAAATCCCCATCTATCAGCTCCTGTTGATATGGCAAAGATTGAAAAAGCTCAAAATTTATTAGAAATTCTGGGTCAAGAAATTTCATGAATGGGAAAATTACTAAGCCTAATCGATTAATAAAAGAAAAAAGTCCATACCTTCTTCAACATGCAAACAATCCAGTAGACTGGTATCCTTGGGGAGAGGAAGCACTCACAAAAGCTAAACAGGAAAATAAGCCAATTTTAGTTTCTATTGGTTATGCAACTTGTCATTGGTGTCATGTTATGGAGAGGGAATCTTTTGAAGATCCAGCCATAGCTGAAATACTAAACACCTATTTTATTCCCATAAAAGTTGATAGAGAGGAAAGACCGGATATAGATTCAATTTATATGGATGCATTGCAGGCTATGGATCAACAGGGCGGTTGGCCGTTGAATATGTTTCTTACTCCTGACACACTACCAATAGCCGGAGGAACCTATTTTCCTCCTGAACCCCGATATGGTAGAAAAAGTTTTAAGGAAATTCTTTCTATAATTAACAACGCATGGGAAAATAGACGGGATGAAATACAACAATCAGGAGAAAATTTAGTAAAATTTCTGATATCAATTGAAGAATCAGAAAATAAAAACGATTTTCCTCATTCTTCCTCTTTTTCGAATGGATACCAAATTTATAAAAATTTTTATGATAAAGAAAAATATGGATTTAAAACGAATGCACAAAATAAATTTCCTCCATCAATGGGGCTCTCTTACTTATTAAATTATTACTACTTTTCTAAAGATGATTTTGCCTTAGAAATGGTGGAATCCACTTTAATTGCAATTAAAAAAGGTGGAGTATATGATCAAATTGGAGGAGGGCTCTCTAGGTATTCTACAGATCATAATTGGTTAGTTCCACATTTTGAAAAAATGTTATACGATAATTCTCTTTTTTTATATGCATTGGTTGAATGTTTTAGTATAACAAAAAAAACTATCTATAAGGAAATATCCTATGATATTATCAGATATATAGATCGGGATATGAGACTTTCCGATAATGGAATTTCAAGTGCGGAAGATGCGGATAGTGATGGTGAGGAGGGGAAATTTTATGTATGGTTGTACGACGAAATTAAACCACTTTTGGGAGAAAATGCAAACCTATTATTAGAATTCTGGAATATTACACCTGAAGGAAACTTCGAAGGAAAGAATATTCTAAATGAATCTTTCAATCTAGATTTCATAAAAAAAAATAATCTTATCGAATCTGAATGGAAAGAAATTGTAGAAAATGTAAGACGAAAAATTTTAAAAGTTCGGTGCCTGAGAATTCGTCCGCTAAGGGATGATAAAGTTTTAACGTCTTGGAATTCACTTTATATAACATCTTTAGCATATGCAGGACGGATTTTTTCTGATAATGACCTTGTATCTTCTGCTGAGAAAACTTACTTATTTATATATAAAAATTTATTTATAAATGGAAGGCTTCTAAGGTCTTGGAGGGATGGAGAGAGTTCAATAAAAGGCTATTTGAATGATTATGCTGAGTTAGCGAATGCAGGAATAGAATTATATAAATCAACTTTTAAGTTTGAATATTTGACTCATGCTTATAATTTAACAAGAGAAGTGATTAAATTATTTGATACAGAAAAAGGTGTTTATTATTCCACGGGTAATGATGCTGAAAAATTAATAAGAAGATCCATTGATAGTTATGATAGTGTTGAACCTGCGGGCAATAGTACATTTTCATTAGTACTACAAAAATTATCCTTATTTGGATTTGACTATTCGGATTTTACTTCGAGAGCAGAGAAAATTTTTAAATATTATAAAAAAGATATTGAAACTAGACCATTAAGCTCATCTTTCCTTCTGAAATCCTATTTATATTATCTGGAAACAAAATTTGAAATAATTCTTATTTCTAAAGTAAGAGATGAATTTTCTGATAAAATAATTCACTTTTTTCAGACTTCGCATATTCCAAATTTAGCTTTTTGTTTTATACTCTCTTCAGATTTTGGAGATATGAAAGAAAAAATTCCATTTCTCAAAGGGAAATATCCAGAGGATCCTTACACATTGTATATTTGTAAAGAAACTATTTGTGAAGTACCTCAATATACGAAAGAGTCAATTATATCAAAATTAAAGGATAAATTTCCCCAAATAGGTTTATAAAATGTTCTTTCCTCTTGCAAATGTATCAGCTCCCTGGACCTTACTCATGGATATTATATTTATCCTAGCCCTCTCTATGCTTGTTTCTTATTATTTTTATTATTACAAGAAGAAAGAAATTTTGGGTGGATACATTGGAGCTACTGCCATTGCTAGTTTTGGATCTATTTTGCTATTTGCTTTTTTTCATAAGGTAATACGAGATTTCATAATGTGGCTAATGTCTCCCAAAATCGGTACAATTCAATTATCTAATGTTAATTTAATAGTTAT
The DNA here is from genome assembly GCA_947458405.1 of Leptospiraceae bacterium. GTDB lineage: Bacteria > Spirochaetota > Leptospiria > Leptospirales > Leptospiraceae > JACKPB01. The sequence goes on along the minus strand of CANGZW010000011.1, from coordinate 41,741 downwards.
CGTAATTGGAGCTTTTTTATCGCTATTTATAGTAGATGTACTACAAAAAAAGCGAAGAAGGGAATAGCTAAATAGAATTTAAAATATGTCCTAATTTTAATTTTTTTGTTTGGAGATATTTTTGATTTTCATCGACGGCTTGTATTTCAAGGGGAACTCTACTGGTAATGTTTAAGCCATATCCTTCGAGTCCAACTATTTTGCGAGGATTATTAGTCATAATCTTCATTCTTTCAATCCCTAAGTCTCTTAAAATTTGAGCACCTATACCATAATCTCTTAGATCTGGTGGAAATCCCAGCTTTTCATTTGCCTCAACTGTATCATAACCCCTATCTTGAATTGAGTATGCCTTTAATTTATTAATTAAACCGATACCTCTGCCTTCTTGTCTCATATACAAAAGTACACCGCTTCCTTCTTTGTTAATTTTATCAAGAGCGGCATTTAGTTGAGGTCCACAGTCACATCTATTGCTCATGAAAATATCACCTGTAAGACACTCTGAATGAACTCTTACCAGGACATCTTTACCAATAATATTCCCTTTTATAAGTGCCACATGAATTTTATCATCTATCAATGTAGAGTAGGCTTTGATTGTAAATTCACCATATTCAGTGGGTAATCTTGCCTCAGCTTCAAATTTTATTAATTTATCTTTTTGAGTTCGATAGGCTATTAAATCAGCAATAGTATAGATATTTAAATTATGAATTTTTGCAAATCCTTCTAAATCTTTCATACGTGCCATTGTTCCATCATCGTTCATAATCTCACAAATGACAGCGGCGGGTTTTAAACCTGCTAATATGGAAAGATCCACGGAGGCCTCAGTATGCCCCGCCCTGCGAAGAACTCCCCCCTTTCTTGCTTCTAGTGGAAATAAATGTCCTGGTTTTACTAAATCCTCTGGAGAAGAGTTTTCATTTAAGAGCACGGAGATTGTTTTTGACCGATCAAAGGCAGAAATTCCAGTGGAGACTCCTTCTTTGGCATCAACAGAAATTGTAAAGGCAGTTCCATGATGATCTCCACCTCTCTCAACCATTCTACTCAAACCAAGTTTAGCCAGCTTTTCTGAAGTCATAGGAATGCAAATCAGTCCCCTTCCATGGGTAGCCATAAAATTAATGGCTTCTGGGCTAGCAAATTCCGCAGAAATTACTAAATCTCCCTCGTTTTCGCGATCTTCTGAGTCAACCAAGATGATCATCTTTCCAGATTTGATTTCCTCAATAGCTAATTCAATGTTCTTCAACATAATTATATACCATACAACAAAAAGGAAGAATGTCAGCTATAAAGATTTTCCTTAACTTAAATAAAAGAAAAACAATTGATTTTTTAAAAGGGAATTAAGAAACTATATTTTGACTCGTTCGATAGTCACGAAGGAAGGATTAAAATTGGAACTAAAGTTACGCACTCTTGGACAAGTAAAGATTATAGAAATCCATGGAAAGTTTGATATCGAAAATACTGAAGAATTTGAAACATTATTTCAAAAACAAATGGAATCCAATCCTAGCATTTTAGCTATCGACATGAATAAACTCGATTATATTGATTCTTCAGGTATAGGTACTTTGATTAAATCGCTGAATGTGGTGAAAAACAAAAAAGGTATATTGATTTTGATAGGTCTTAAACCTATGATTCTCAATGTATTTAAATTAGCAAAATTAGATATGTTTTTTGAAATAATGACTAATGATCAATTCAATGCTAAGTTTAGTAATGAAGAAGATAAAGAAATCGATGAGCTATTAAAAAAGCCTCTAATTTAATCGAGACTTTTTTCTTTAATATCAAATTCATCTGTATATCCAAAAAGCTTTGGACTCTTTAGTCTATCTACATACAAAACACCTTCTAGGTGGTCACATTCATGTTGGTAGACAACAGCTGGGAAGCCTTCTATCATTTTATTGTAATAATTCCATTTTTCATCATAATATTCTAGCTTAATTTTTTTTGGTCTCTCCACGAATCCTCGCATTCCCGGAACAGAGAGGCAACCTTCCCAATAACCTCCCTCTGGCTCTGAGAGGGGAGTAATAATGGGATTAATTAAAATGTGTTCTTCTATTTTTGGAGCATCGGGGTACCGAGGATTTTCTTCTTCAATTCCTACAATTACAATTCTTTTAAGAATACCAATTTGAGGAGCCGCCAGCCCAATACCATTTTCAAAGCGCATAGTTTCAAACATGTCTTTGATTAACTTTTTGAAATCTTTAGTTTTAACTTCAGATTCATCAATCGCCAGGCTCTTCTGTCGAAGGAGTGGGTTTCCCAATCTAAGAACTTTTTTTACAGCCATATAATTTCCCTTGTCATTTAACTTTCTATGTATCTGTAATTTGTAAATGATCTTTTTCCAAAAACCAAATCATAAGTTTTTGAAAAACTGGAGAATTCAGAATAGTTGTTGATTCAAAGTTTTGATCCAATATTGAAATAGTATTCTTTTTTCCTAAGAATCTCGATTTTTCAACATTCGATTCAGTTGGTCTTGCAGAGAAAATAATGTGGTTGGAGAAATCCTGCTCATGATTGTAGATTCTTTCACTGAAATTTGAGAATTTCAAATAAAAATCCAACAAAAATGGAAATTTAGCTAGATTGGGAAGAAATTCAAATTTCTTACTATACCAATCCCAAAAGGCAAATGCTGGGTTATAATCATTTTTTCTAAGACAGAATTCAGGGTTAATAAGGTAGGATGAGTTTATTTTTGAGGGATGGGTCATACTGAGGTGCAAAGCCAATGTACAACTAAAACCTTCTGAGATAATAATGATTTTAGAGGCCGAACCAATAATTATTTCCTCAAGGGATTTAAGGGTTGAATCTAGAAGGGAATATTCAGCTGAATCAACATTATTAAAATTGATTTTTTTTATATGAGTCACTTGAAACTTTCTATTTTGAGATTTCATTAGGAAATCCGTCTCATTTTGAAAGGTAGAGAAAACATCCTCTATTAGCAAGACGGGAACGCCAAAAGGGTTACCGTATGTATCATAAAGAATTGAGCTTTGGAAATGTATTTTATATAGTGTCATAAAAAAAACATTGACTATGAGATATTTATTTCAGAAGAATTTATTTTAGGTTACAATGGAGACGAGGGGGATCGAACCCCCGACCTCTTGAATGCCATTCAAGTGCTCTCCCAGCTGAGCTACATCCCCATTTACTACAGGAAGATGTTGTTTACTGGAGAGGTCAATTAAGTTTTATGTTTAGGAAGGGAATTTTCTATGAGTGAATCTATCGAAAATATGAGAAAACAAATTGAGACCCAAAAAAAGCTTCTCTTGGGGTATGAAAAAGTACTTAAACTCAATGAAAGGGAATTAGCCAATGCAGATGAAATTATCAAAATGTATGAAACAATAATGTCATACTCATCTGAAGAATTGAAATCAGCACAAGAGACAGTTAAAGCAACAGATATAGTTGCAACCATTTCTAGAGAAGAGCTACTAGCGGCAATTAGTAGAATTAAAGAGCTTGAAGAACAAAATAGAAAATTAAGAGAAGAAGCATTACATCTTAATCTGAATGGGTAAAAGATAAATTCCTTGTCCTTACTAATTAACCCACTACTTAAGCTAAACGGTAATAAAGTTTATATTAAAAATAAAGAGAATTTTAATGAAATCTTCTCTCTTATTCTCCAAGAAGCAATCAAAAGTATTGGTGCCAAAAAAGGCTCTCTTTTCTTTCCGGATGAAAACGGAATACTTCAGGCTACAAATAAAAAAATTCTACCAATAACAGAAAAAATCGCTAACACTTCTTATTCTGAAAGAAAGAATTTTTTATTAAAAAAACAAGATAGCTTTGGAAATGAAAATGTTCCAGAGTCATATTTATCCTGTTTTTTAGGAAATGAAAATCTTGATATAGGTGCTTTCGTTTTAGAGGGCATCGAAAATTTTGAAAATTTTTCCTCAAGTGATTTTGATCTATTTGTAGTATATTCAAACACACTCACATTATTATTAAAAGAAGCAAATGAAGTTGAAAATGAAAAAGATATTTTCTTAAAATTATCAACCTCCGCTCTTTATCTTCTGCATTCTGTAGATAATTATCAAAAAAATACTCATCTAGAATATTTGCTTAAAGAAATAATTCGTGTTTCGGGTTTAATCAATAAATCATCCCATTTGGATTCTTTATTGAGAGAAGTAATGGAAAGCGTTAAGAGTGTGTTTAAAACGGAATCTTGCTCTATACTCTTGGTTGATAAAGTAAGAAATGATTTATATTTTCACTTAATTGCAGGGGAAAAAGAAGAGGAAATATCTAAAATTCGAGTTCCCATGGGAAAGGGTATTGCCGGTACGGTTGCTATTTCTCGGGAGCCTATGATTATTAATGATGCACAAAATGATGATAGGGTTTATAAAGTAGTAGACAAGAGTTCTGGATTTGTAACACGAAATATTCTTGCGGCACCACTTGTGGCTGGAGATGAAACTGTTGGTGTAATTGAAGCAATCAACACTATTGATAGAAATAATTTTAATGAAACAGATATTAATTTATTCTTAAGTTTTTCTGATGCGGCGGCCCTTGCGATACAAAAAACCAGATTACTTGAAGATTTAGAAAAATCGAATAAAGACCTTGCTAAAACGGTTAGTGAGCTCGGAAGCCTATACGAACTCGGCCTTGCTGTAAATGAATCTAAGGACGATGAGGATCTCTTCTTTCGATCGATAAAAATAATATCAAGAGAATTAAGAACTGCGAGAACAGGTATTTTTATCTATGATGAAGGAGCAAAAAGTTTAATTGTAAAATCTTTTATAAATGGAAATTATGAAAGTTCCACAGAGAAATTAGTAAGTAATTCTGTGATTGTAAGTAGTATAACAGAAAATAAAATTATCAATAAAGAAAGTTTAACAGAAATTAGTAATCCAGATCCAATTGATCAAAAATTTATTTCAGGACCTTTTGTTGTAATACCAATGATTTTTTCAAACGGGAAACCTTTTGGAGCTATATCAGTATCTGAATCAGAAGGTCACCATCCTTTTACAAATAATCAGCTTAGATTTTTGTTGACTATATCTTCCCAGTTTGTGAAGGGATTTGAGAATATTAAATTAAATCGTGACATGCTCGCAAAAAAAGCCATGGAAAAAGAGATTGAGATCACAAGAAATATTCAAAATAATATTCTTCCAGCAAAATTAGCAATGGGATCGAATTTTGAAGTTGGTGTGAAAACTGTTCCAGCAAAAGAAGTTTCGGGAGATTTCTATGACTCGTTTAAATATAGTGATGGTCAGTTTTCATTTTTAATCGCTGACGTTTCGGGAAAAAGTTTACCGGCGGCAATTTTTATGGCAATGAGTTCTTCTATCATTAGGACATTGGGAAGAAATCATGATTTAACTCCAGATGATTTACTCAGACAATCCAATAGTTTGATTTATGAAGATTCTCAATCAGGAATGTTTGTAACCCTATTTTTTATTCATTATAACCCTTCTACTATGGAAATTAATTTTGCATCAGCGGGACACAATGATCAGATATGGATTAAGCAAGATGGAAGTTATGAACTCATGAAGGGGAAGGGAGCTCCATTGGGTGTAATACCTACAGGTAATTATATTGGTGGAACAATTAATCCTGGAATTGGAGATCTGATTGTGTTATACACAGATGGTGCTGTGGAAGAGAAAGATTCAAAAGATGAAGAGTATGGATTAGAAAAATTTGTAGCTGAAATTATAAAAAGAAAAGAGTTAAAGCCCCAACAAATAATAGAAGAAGTCTTTAAGGATATTCAAGAATTTGCTTCTGGAAATGAGCAATTTGATGATTTTACTGTAATGATACTAAAATTTAATGATGATTATCAATTTAATAAAAGTTTTCCCGCTAAAACTAATCAAATTCCAATTTTACGAGAATTTGTTTATAATACAATAAAAGTTAGAAACTTAAATGAAGTTATATATGAAGATATATTGCTATGTTGTGATGAAGCGGGTACGAATATCATAATGCATTCTTATAAAGAAACTACATTAAAAAACCCAACATTTGATTGTTCTATAAAATTTACAGATAAAAGTATAGAAATACTATTCAAAGACCAGGGAAAAGTATTCCAAAGGGAAAACGTTCCTAAGCCCTCATTACAAGCCAATCTTCGTGGAGAGAGAAGAGGGGGATTTGGGGTATTTATAATGGAAAAGCTCATGGATTCTGTTGAATATAAATACCAAGATGGATATAATTTGTTAATTATGAAAAAGACTATTAATTAATTTATATTAGTATATATTATTATATAAATTAATTACAATATTATTCTTAAATAAAAAAATAAAAATAGAAATGCTAAGATTTTCAATTAGGAATATTTTTTTATATTTAATTTTAACTATAAACTGTAGTACAATTGTAAAAATTCCAATCGTGAAAAGTTTTCCACAAGGGTTCGAAGATTCGATGGGCAACGGAAGAAATCTAGGATTATCAATAAATAAGTCAGAAGATTTTTCATATAACTCTGGATTTGATTGGAAAAAATTAATACAGGGATCAGTTGTAAATAAATTTATCGAAAAGAGATATTTTAAAATTATTGATATAGGTAGTAGGGAAGTTAGATTAAAAGAAATTGCCTTTTCCCAAATGATGGGAGTCAGTAAGGATTTTACTAAAGACCTTCCTATTGATATTTTACTGTACATTGAAATTCCTCAGGATCCTATTTATGAATGTAAGAAATATACCAATTTTATTGTAAGGCAAGAGTGCCAACAAATGGATAATATGGGACGCTGTTTGCGTTATGTTCAGAAGCGTTACCCTGAATATACAAAAGAGTTGACCTACACAGTTTTTGTTAAGGCTAGAATGATTCACTTGGAGTCAGGACGAAATTTAGAATACACCAATACAGAGCCTGCAATTTTAAAGAAAACTTCCTCAAGTCCTAATTTTGATTGTCCCTCCGCATTAGAAGCTCTCAATGAAGCTTTAAATTTGGCGGGGGAAGAGATTGTTGAAAAATTATCCCCAGTTATGGAGGAAATAGAGGTTTCCCTCTTAAAAGATGATAGTGGAATCAGAGAGTCAAAATTCAAAAAAGAAATTGTTAAGTTAATTTCATCTGGAAATAAATGGTTGGATACAGAAAAACCAAATATAGATTTAGCCAAAAAAGACTGGGAACAGGCACTTCAATTGTCGGGTGGTTCCTCCTCAAGTGCTCTCTGGAATTTAGGGGTATATTTTTGGTATAAAGGAGATTTTACAAAAGCTGATGATTTTTTTAAGAAATCGATAGCTACCGCAGAGGATGAAGACTGGTTAGATTCAAAAAAACGTGACACCCTATCCGTTTTTGAGGCTGAGAAATCCCGTACTACATCCAAAATTAAATCCAAATAGAGTGGTTTTTTGCTATAATCATAATAAAGGTTGACAGAATACCCTTCTTTTAAAGGCTTGAGGGAGTTAACAGGAGAAAACAATTATGAGCAAGCCTTTGATTATCCAAAGTGACAAAACACTTCTTCTCGAGGTAGACAATCCCGAGTTTGAGGAATGTAGAACTCATATCTCTAGATTCGCTGAACTAGAAAAAAGTCCTGAATATTTACATACATATAGAATTTCACCTTTATCTTTGTGGAATGCCGCCTCAAGTAAGTTAACATCTGATGAAATCGTGGATAGTTTGGAGAAATATGCCAGATATTCAATTCCAAAGAATGTTATCAATGAGATCAGAGAGCAAATTTCCCGTTATGGAAAAGTAAAGCTCGTCATGGAAGAAGATGGAGAGTTAGCAATAATCTCCAATGAAAAAGGATTTATTCAAGAAATTTCTGCACACCGCAGTATTCAACCTTTTATTCAACAAAGGTTGAGCACCGAAAAGATACTTGTTAAAAAAGAGTATAGGGGTCACATAAAACAGGCACTCATCAAAATAGGTTTTCCAGTTGAAGATTTAGCTGGTTACGATGAAGGAAATAAATATGGATTTAATCTTCGTCCTACGACCAAAGAAGGTAAAAAGTTTGGAATGCGAGATTATCAAAGAGCATCCATAGATGTATTTCATGCAGGTGGACGAAATGAAGGTGGTTCTGGAGTAGTTGTATTGCCTTGTGGTGCAGGTAAGACAATTGTCGGAATGGGTGTAATGCAACTTATTGGTGCAGAAACACTAATACTTGTAACTAATACATTATCCATTCGTCAGTGGAAAAATGAAATTTTGGATAAGACAGATATTCCTGAGAGTGATATCGGTGAATACTCAGGGGAAACAAAAGAAATTAAACCTGTAACTATTGCCACTTATAATATACTTACTCATAGGAAGAAAAAAGGTTCGGATTTTACTCACTTTCATATTTTTAGTGCAAATAATTGGGGACTGATTGTATATGATGAAGTTCACCTATTACCCGCACCTGTATTTCGTATGACATCAGAGCTACAAGCAAAGAGAAGACTTGGTTTAACTGCTACTCTTGTGAGAGAAGATGGTTTAGAGGAAGATGTATTTAGCTTAATTGGGCCGAAGAAGTATGACGTCCCCTGGAAAGAACTAGAAAGTAAGTCTTGGATTGCGGAAGCAAAGTGTGTTGAAATTCGAGTTGGAATGGATGAAGAATTACGATTAAAATATTCAATTTCAGATGATAGGGAAAAATTCAGGTTAGCATCCGAAAATCCTGAAAAAATCAGAGCAATTGATATGATTTTGAATAAACACAAGAATTCAAATATATTAGTGATAGGTCAGTATATCAATCAATTAGAAATGATTTCTGAGCATTTTAAAATTCCTCTCATTACAGGAAAAACCCAATTAAGTGAAAGACAAGAATTATACAGTGCATTTAGAAATGGTAAAATCAAATCATTAGTGGTAAGTAAGGTTGCTAACTTTTCTATAGATTTGCCGGATGCTAATATTGCAATACAAGTTTCTGGTACTTTTGGATCTAGACAAGAAGAAGCTCAAAGATTGGGTAGGATACTTAGACCTAAAAAGAACGACAACACAGCAATATTCTATTCATTAATTTCACGTGACACGAGCGAAGAGAGATTTGGTCAAAATAGACAGCTCTTTCTTACAGAGCAGGGTTATGAATATGAGATATATACTTATGATCAATTTAAAGAATTATTTACAGTCCCAGAACCTGTGGGTGTAGTTTAAAGGAGTTAATGATGTTCCTTCAGGCAAAAAGATTAGATGTAGTTGAGCCTTCACCAACTTTAGCAATCACTGCTAGAGCTAATGCTTTAAAAGCAGAGGGGAAAGATGTAGTTGGTTTTGGTGCAGGTGAACCCGATTTTGATACACCAGAGCATATTAAAAATGCGGCAATAGTAGCTATGCAAAAGGGACAAACGAAATACACACCTGTTAGTGGTACAGTGTCTCTTAGGGATGCAATTATTGAAAAATTTAAAAGAGATAATCATTTAACTTATGATAGGAAGAATATAATTGTTGGAGTAGGCGGTAAGCAAGTTATTTATAATTTCTTTATGGCTACACTAAATCCTGGGGATGAGGTAATTATTCCTGCTCCCTATTGGGTAAGTTATGCAGATATCGTAAGATTAGCGGAAGGTACTCCAATTTTGGTTCAAACTTCTCCTAAAAATAATTTTCAAATAACTCCAGAAGATTTAAAATCCCACATAACTCCGAAAACAAAAGTATTTATTTTTAATTCTCCATCCAATCCAACAGGTGCGGCTTATACTAAAAAGGATATTGAAGCTATTTGTAATGTCCTTATAAATCAAAAATTAATAATCATGTCAGATGACATCTATGAAAAAATCATCTATGATGGATTGGAATTTTTCAATCCAGCTATGCTAAGTCCAGAATTGAAAGAAAAAACATTTATTGTAAATGGAGTTTCCAAGGCATATTCTATGACGGGGTGGAGGATAGGCTATGGAGCCGGGAATCCTGAAATTATTAAGAATATGGATACAATGCAGGGGCAGTCAACATCAAATGCAACATCAATTGCTCAGGCTGCGGCAGAGGAAGCTCTAAAAGGTAATCAGGAGTGTATCACTCAAATGGTTAAAGCATTTGATGATAGAAGGAAAAAAATTGTAAACTCCCTTCGTAATATTCCAGGTTTTGAATGTAATATGCCTCAGGGTGCTTTTTATGTATTTCCATATATTAATGAAATTTATAATTGGGATAAATTTAAAGCCCTGACAATAGGAAAAGAGTCTCTTCCTAAAAGTAAGATATTTTGTGATTATTTACTTGAAAAATATGAAGTTGCGGCAGTTCCCGGAATTGCTTTTGGGGATGATAATGCATTGAGATTATCATATGCATTATCTCAGTCTGCAATCGATAAAGGCGTAGAGAGAATTGCAAAGATGGTAGCAGATTTAAAGTAAGGTTTATCTTTGGCACAATATCCTAATATAGACAAAGAAACGAAATTTTATGGGATATTAGGCTATCCTTTATCTCATACGCTTTCTCCACTAATTCATAATACCTTATTTTCAGAATATAAACAAAATTCTATTTATTTGGTCTTTGAAAAGGAGCATCCTGATAAATTTACTCTTTTTAAAGAAAAGAGACTAATAAAAATTTATGGATTAAGTGTAACCATCCCACATAAGGAATGGGCATACACAATATCAGATGAGTGTGATGAGACTGGAAAAGCTATGGAGTCGGCAAATACTCTGATTGTTAACATAGAAGGAATCATTCAATCTCACAATACTGATGGAATTGGTGCAATTAAAGCAATTTTAGAAGCCAAAAAGAATTTTTTAAGTATCACAAAGGATGTTTTAATTTTAGGCAGTGGTGGGAGTGCAAGGGGAATTTCCTATGCACTTCTAAAGTCTGGTTTTATTAATAAAATAGTGATTGGTGCTAGAAACGAAGAAAAAGGGAAACAAATAGTAAATTCATTAAATTTAGTTAAGCCTTTATCTTCCGAATATTTATCTATTGAGGAAGTTATTAAACAAAAAAAGAGATTTTATTTGATCATTAACACTACTCCCGTGGGGATGAAAGGTATAAATGATCTTCCAATCTTACCCGAAGACTTTTTTTCTAAAACTCAATTAATTTTTGATATAGTGTACAACCCAACCAAAACACCTATGGTTTTATCAGGTATTAAAGCTGGTGCAAAAATAATACCCGGTTATGAGATGTTACTATACCAAGCAATGGAACAATTTAAGTTATTTAGTGGTATAACCCCAGCCTCTAAACATATAAATCAAGTTCGAAAGTTACTTGAAGCTAAGCTAAATTAGTAAAATATAGGTAGTACAACTTCGATTGTAGTACCGGATTCAGTTGAACTTAATAGTTTAAAACTACCACCCAGGCTCTCTGAAATTGTTTTTATAAGTGTAAGCCCTACCCCTGTTCCATGTACATTTTTAATGGCTAATTTTGGACCCCTTACAAATTTTTGTGGAATATTAAGTTGATCTTCCTGGGTTATACCGGGCCCCAAATCTTTAAATGAAATTTGAAAGTTTTTACCAAGTACGTCTACCAAAATAAATACATCAGTATCAATTGGTGTATATAGAAAAATATTTTCTAAGTTATGATATATTATTAAAAAAATTAATTCCTTGTTATGTTGAATTTCTAAATCACCAGTTAAAAATTGAAGATTAATTTTTTCTCTCTTTTGGTTATGACGAGTCTCAATTATATTTAAAGTCTCAGAAATAATTTCTCTCAGAGAAAATCGTTCTGTGTAAATTTCATAAGTACCCGATTCAACTGAATGAAGTCGAATTGCATCATCAATTATGGATTTAGTTAATCCACTCAAGGACTCTAATTTTATTAATCTCTCACTTATTTCTTTTTCATTAAGTTGTTCGACCATCAGTTCTCTACAAAGAATTCTAGCATTGTCTAAATATGTTTTAAATTCACTTGAGATGTTAAAGAGAAATCTTGTCTTCATTTTTTCCATATTTAAAAGATCTGTTTCCTGTTTTATATAGTTTTTGTAATTCTCAACCATTTCTTCAGATAATTGAATTGAAATACTGATCAAAAAAACAATAAAACCAAAATGTACGGTCTGAGGATAATTAATTACATCCAATGCTCTCAGCGAATCAATAAAAACAGTTGGAGCTAATCCAATAAATCCTAAGAGTATATAACGAAGTCTTCTTTTATTTTCTTTAAACAAAACCTTAACTTTATATAAAATATAAATAGAAGGTACAATTAGTAATTTTGCATTTAAGTCTATCACGAATATCCATTTTTCAACTGTTTTAGGACTAAAAATAATATAAGTAATAAATAAAATCATAAAGATATCATAAAAATAATTATATTTATTTCTTTTAATATTCATAAATTCTGTAAAAAAGTTTAAAAATACAATTGGCATAGTACATAGTACAACTAATTCTACTTGGTAAGAGGTAGAAAAATCATCAAAAAAAATGTATCTATAATTAGTTCTTAATAGTGTGTAATACCCTATTAGTATAGAGAAGATAGAAAAATAAAGATTACTTTTATTATTATTTCGAACAATACTTCCTACAACAAAAAATAATCCCATTACAATAAATAGAGCCCCTGTTATTACCATAAATAACTGACTTTTTGCGTACCTTTCCATTACTTTTAATTCAGGCCCTATTTCTGGAACCATAGAGATTCCTAAGTAATTTGTAGAAGAAAATAATCTTACAGCAATTACATTATCGCCTTCTTTTATTATTGAATCCGGAATAGAATAAGTTCTATATTTGTCTGTATCCGGTGAAAGAGGTGAAAATTTTCCAGTAGATCCAATAAGAGTTCCATTAAAAAATACCTCATCAGCATCTCTAAGTTTACCTAAATTTATAGCAATAGAACTATATCCTTCTTGTTTTTCAGGCAGAATAATATGACATCTATACCAGTGATACCCAATAATTTTGGCAGTTTTATCTTTAGCTCTTTCAGGAAAAGACTTTCTCATCCAACCAGAATCGAAGTACACTAAATCTTTCCATTCCGGATTATCCCCTTTTTGAAATAACCATGCTCCTTTCAAAGATTTTACACTATCTTCTGGATCAATAGTAGTACCACAATCTTCCGAAAACATAGAGATTGAAAAAAATAACATTATAATAAATAAATATACTCGATTTAGATTAATTAATGTTTTCAAAAATATTTCCTTAAATTTTTTGTAATTCAATTTGAGAGTCTATAGGCAAATCAGAATCAGGTACAACTTTTGTATATATACCATCACTTCCCAATAATCTTGCTTTAATATTATCTTTCAAAATTAACTCAATGATTTTAAATATTCTCTTCTTGTTATTTGAATCTGTAATTGGAAACATGACTTCAATTCTCTTATAAAAATTCCTGGGCATACAATCCGCAGATGCCAAATATAAATTATTATGCCCTCTATTGTAATACATATAAATTCTTGAATGTTCAAGGTATCTTCCAACAATTGATCTGACAGTTATATTCTCAGATAATCCCTTTACTCCAGGCCTTAAACAACATATTCCTCTTATAACCAGATCAACCTTTACCCCAGCACAGCTCGCTTCGTATAACGCTAGTACTACATCAGGATCTACTAAAGAATTCATTTTCATGAAAATATATCCTTTCTCTCCTTTTTTGGCAATTTCTGACTCTCTGAGAATAAAAGTAATAACATCATCCCTGAGATAAAGTGGAGCAACTGATAAGGTCTTAAATTTAGGCATTTTCGCAAAACTAGTCATAACATTGAATAGACTTGAAACTTCATCAGTAATATCTTCATTCTTGGTAAATAGGGATAGGTCTGTATAAAATTTTGCAGTTGCTGAATTATAATTTCCAGTGCTTAAGTGCACATATCGTCTGAGCTTATCTGTTTCACGTCTTACAATTAAAAGCATTTTACAATGTACTTTCATACCAACTACACCATAAACCACATGCACACCAGAATCTTCTAATCTTTGTGCCCACATAATATTTCTTTCTTCATCAAATCTTGCTTTTAGCTCCACTAAAACTGTCACCTGTTTACCATTTTCAGCCGCTTGTTTTAAATATTGTATTATGGGTGAATCACCAGAAGTGCGATACAGAGTCATTTTAATTGCCAGTACTTTCGGATCCAGGCTGGCAAATTTTAATAAATCTTCTACGGCTTGAAATGTATCAAAAGGGTGATGAAATAATAAATCACCTTTTCTAATTATAGAGAAAACTCTATCCAAATCATGTTCTGACATGATATTTTTAGGAATGATAACTGGAAATTTTAAATGGGGTGCATCGCTAAGATTATAAAAATACATAAGATCAGTTAAATTAATAATATTATTAACTTCCATGATTTCATAATCCTGGAGGGCTAGTGCTTCTTTTAGTATAGAACGAACTATGATAGGTGTATTACTAGAGAGATCTAATCTAACCGCATCCCCCCAAGTTCTATTTTTTAGTTCTTTTTTTACAGTGGAGAGAAGATCTCCCGCATTGTCTTCTCTGATTGAGATATCTGAATCTCTTGTAATTTTAAATGCATGTATTTCTTTAACCTGCATTCCGTAAAAAAGATCGGATAGGTGAAGTTCAATAATTCTTTCGAGGGGAAAAAATCTTCTTTTTTGTCCATCTCTAGGGAGTTCAATAAATCTCGGAAGAACGCTAGGAACCTGAACCATCGCAAACAAATCTCTTCCGGTTTTATCATCTTTTTCCATAAGGGTAATGGCTAAATTTAAGGATTTGTTTAGAATGTGAGGAAAGGGGTGAGATGTATCTATGGCAAGTGGGGTTAAAATATCAGAAACTTCTTCTTTGTAATAAATTTTAAGGAAAGCTATATCATCTTTCTTTAATTCAATAGTATTTTGAATAATATGAAAATTATTTTTTTCTAAATCGGGCAAAATTATGCTACTTAAGGTATCATATTGAATTTTAATAAAATCGGCCGCTTTGGTAGAAATTTCTTTTAAAATTTCTGCACTAGAAAGTCCAGTAAGACCTTTTTCCTCAAATCCGGAGGTAATCCTTTCTCTGACACCTGCAACTCTGACCATATAAAATTCATCCAGATTGGACTCACTGATACAAAGAAATTTTAACCTCTCCAATACAGGATTATTTTCATTTCGGGCTTCTTCTAGAACTCTGAGGTTAAAATTAATCCAAGATAGCTCACGATCAAAAAAAATTTCGTAATTTTCGGGACTTATTGTTGTATTCATTGAAACCTCGGTGAATTTATTAGACATAGTGTAATATTTTTTCCCTAACCGTCGAGAATTAAATTGTGGAGAATGTTAAAATCTCATGCCATCTTTTACAATTCCGGGGTTGAGCTCCGGCCAAAATACAAATGACCTTGTTCGAAAGCTTGTCGATGTTGAATCCAAGCCCATACGCAGATGGGAAAAGGAAAATGAACATAACAAGATTCAAATCCGTGCTTGGAGTGAACTGAAGAATCAAACCACGAATCTCCAAATAAAAACTAAAAACTTAACATCTTTTACTTCTCCTTTTGCCTCCAAAAAAATAACCGCAAATGAAGATGGATATATAACCGGAGAAGCAGGAAAAGGTGCAAAAGCGGCCCGTCAGGAAGTCGAAATTATTCAATTGGCTTCTAGAAATAAAATAGCTGGTAATAAAATTCCCACTGATACAAAAATTCCAGCAGGAAAATTTTCTATAATTTCTAAATACAAAAGAGTGAATATAGATTTTCCCGGTGGAGATCCTGAAAAGCTAGGAGAGAAGATTCGTATTACTGCCTCACAAGTAGCTAGAGCAAGTGTTACAAAAGTTGATTCTGACAATATAGTAATTTCTCTGACTGCGATACAATATGGAAAAGAAAGTGCACTGAAATTTTTAGATCCAGATGGTGTATTGCAAACGGCTGGTCTTGTAGGAGAAAATGTCCCGGAGCCACCTCCAAATACAAGCAATATTTCATTGTTAATAGAAAATTCTAATCCCTATCTTCCTGAAAAGTATGCTGGAAATGCAGAATCCCCCAAGCCGATACTGACAGCGGATGGAATCGAAATCAAATCAAATTGTGCCTATGTATTTCCAATTGATCGACAAAAAATTGCAAGAACCTCTATTTTAGAATTAACAGTAAACACAGGGGAAGAAGCTAAGATAATTGAGTTTTTGGGATTAGGCATTGTTTATGATACAAAAGAGGGGGAGAAAACTAAATTTATTAATATTGAACATAAAGATGGAAAATATATTTTTCCTTTAAGTGAATATGCTCGTGAACAGACTCTTATCAAATTTATACTAGCCAATACAAGTGAAATGAATGTTAAAATTCAATCCTTGGAGCTTTCAAATCCTGGTGATATAAAAGGTGCAAGTGTTACAAATGAAGTGGTAGCCGCTCAGGATGCAATTTTCAAAATTGATGGAATTCAGTTAACCCGTGAGACAAATGAAAATATTAGGGATGCAATCGAAGGAACAGCATTGACTCTTTTAAAAGAGACACAAAACCCTATTACCTTAGAAGTAATTAGTGATACAAAAAAAGGTATTAATATGATAAGGGAATGGGTTGATGCCTACAATAACTTGTTGAAATTTTCAAGAGAAATAAGTGCAACAAATAAAGACGATAAAGTTGATAAAAGTAATGCCTCCAATGAAAATCCTGAATTGGATATTTCACAGGATTTTTGGACGAATAAAAATAAATCTGGGATTCTTGCCGGCGACCCAACTTTAATGAGACTCATTGTAGGACTTAAGACTGCAGTTGGAGCTTCTTATCCATCTTCCACTGAGCCTAGATTCAAGGTTTTAAGTGATGTTGGTATTACAACGGGAGATCCTGGTTCATCATGGAAACAAATTCAAGAAGGGTTTTTAACTATAAATGATTCCGAATTGCAAAATGCTTTATCGGAATATCCAGAATCAGTTAGAGAATTATTTGCAAGTGACACAAATGAAGATAATAGATTTGATGATGGAGTTGGTATCACAATTTTAGAAACTATAAAACCTTACACTCAATTTACATCAGGAATTGTCTCAAGTAAGGTAAAGTTAGCTGAGTCCCAAATGCAAGAAAATAATAAAAAAATAAGGGATTTTGAATCTCATCTTGTGAACTATGAAAAAAAATTAAAACAGAAGTTTGAATATATGGAGCAGGGAATCGGTAAAAATAAAAATATCGGTACTTACTTAAACCAAAGTATTAAACAAATGAAAGCCAACAACGAACAATGATAAAATTCAGGAGAAGATCAAAAAAGATTTTATAGTTATTATGAAAATATATTTAAATGAAGAGATTTTAGATAGTAGAATTGAGAAAGAAGAGACCCTAGCTGATATTTATGAAGAAATCAAACGATGGGCTGAATCCCAAGGGAAATTTTTATTACAATGTCTCGTCGATGGTAAAGAGATGCAAAAGGATGAGTTAAAGTCAATTTTAATTAATTCTGCTGACAGATTGGATTTTTATGTAGGAGAGAATTTAGATGTATTGATTGCTGGATTAATCGAGTTAGATAAATACATTGATACTGTTGGTAATACATTATTGGGAAGGGACTCTCTCACAGAAAAGGAAAATAGAGATTTAAAGGATGGGGTTCAGTGGATTTCTGAAGTTTTAGACTCTGCAAAAAGTCTTCTTAAATTAGATTATAGTCGTATTACTCCAATCCCTGGAGGTAATAATCTTCTAAAAATAATAGATAATATTACAAATGATTTTTCAAAGTTAGATTCAATTTCTTCAGTAGAAAATTATTTAGAAAATCTGAGAGACTTAAAGTTATTTACAATGACTTTAATTAACAAAACTTCTATTTTGGGAGTAGATTTAAAAACAATTAAAGATATTATTTCCACCTATGCTGATAATATGGAAGTTCTAAAAAAAGAATTTATAAGAATCAATGAGAATTTCCAATCCGGTAAAGATGCTGTTGCCGGGGAGTTACTAAATCACTCTATTGGAAGATTACATATTATGTTGAGTTCATTTGTTTCTATTAAAGGTAGATTTCCTGAATACAATTTAGATTCAATAGAAATTGAAGGAGAAACTTTAGGTGATACCATTGATAAACTAAATACTTTATTATCTCAAGTTGTAAAATCTCTAGAAATTAATGATATCGTGATGGCCGGAGATTTATTGGAGTACGAACTGCCAGATATATTAGAAAAATTCGTTCCATATCTGCGAAGAATAAAAGAAATCTTAGTGTAATTTTGATAAATTTATAATTAAAAATATCTTTCTCAGATTTTGGGTAAGATATTTTTAATATCTTTTTTAACTAATCGAATTTTTTTTCTTCACTTTTAAACTTTCTTCACTATTAATTGTATTTATTCCCATTCATATTTTTATAAAAAATTATTTTTATTAGAATTGAATTCATTTTTTATTAAATTTGTATACGTTAAGGTTGGAAAAAAATTGAGTCAACGGTTAATTCTCGAAAAGTATTCAATCATTTTAGCTGAATTGAAAAATGTAGTTCAAAATGATGAATTTCCTATAAATAAATATGCGGAACAAAAGCTACCCGATGAATTTAACGTAAAATGGAAATCAGCACCTAAAAAAATATTAAATTTAGTTCCAAATTTTAAACCTTCAGTCTCTGAATTAACAAGAAATTTAACATGTAAAAAATGTATGGATAGAATTTCTGCTATAAGGGGTTTTATTCACCAAGGGAGTATTCCAATTCTTGTACTACATTATACAGGAGAAATTTCACCTAATAAAAAAGTTTTTTCTAAAACAGGTAAAAATCAGGTCTTTAGAGAACAAAACCAAGAAGATTTATTCGATAGAATGGTTCAAAAAGTATTTTCCGTACGTATGAGGGAGTTAAATTATCAAGAATTTCCAGGGTGTAATTTTAAAAATGTAAATTCTTCAAGTGATGAATGGAAGCAGAGGTCAAAAAATTGCTTAGAGCATGTAGCATTGACGGTAAAAAGTAATAATATAAAAGGAATTATAATCACAGGGAGAGCGGCTGTGAGTTATTATGGAATAGAAAAGGCTGAAAATTTACTAGAAAAAATACATCCATTTGAATTTGAAGATTTTGAGATACCTAGTATTGTGATAAGATCTCCTGAAAAAGTTTTGAGCTTAGAGGATAAAAAGAAAAAATTAGAACATTTAAAAGAATCCTCGGAATATAAAAATGCCGTGGAAGAAGAAAAAAATATTAAACTCCAAATTGTAAGAACTCTTACTGATTTTAAAAATAGGATACTTTCTTGATAAAATATGCGGATATTGCTTTAAATATCCCATTTAAATCTGAAGAAACTTTAACTTATCAAATTCCAATTGATATGACTAATTTAAAAGTTGGTTGTAGGGTGGAATTTGAATTAAGAAACAAAAAAATGGAAGGATTGGTAATTGCAATACACTTCAATATGCCAACGTTTGAATTAAAAACAATAAAAAGACAAATTGATAAAGAACCTATAATAAATGCTGAGCAAATCCAATTAGCCTACTGGATGAGAGACTTTTATGTTTCTTCATTAGGAGAGTCCCTCTATAAAATGATACCCTCAGGTAGAAAAAATCAACTTTCAGAACCATCACCATTAGGCTCTCCTGAATTATTAAAATTAAACGATGAGCAAAGCCTATCCTACGAAAACATTAAGTCAACTATCGGAAAAGAAAGTATTCATTTATTATATGGTATTACAGGTAGTGGAAAAACTGAGGTATATATTCATTTATTTCATCATATACTTACCGAGACTGAAAAGTCTGCTATTTTGTTGGTTCCAGAAATTTCTCTTACATTTCAAATTCTTCATAGATTAGAATTAATTTTTGGTAAGCAATTAGCACTCATTCATTCTAATTTAAGAGTCTCAGAAAGATTTAAAAATTATTTGCAATTATTGAGAGGAGAGAAACGAATTGTAATTGGAACTCGTAGTGCAATTTTTGCTCCAGTTAAAAATCTGGGTCTAATAATAATGGATGAAGAGCATGATATGTCTTACAAAGAGCATTCCAGCCCAAGATATCATGCAAGACAGGTTGCACAACAAAGAATAAAAATGAATCATGCAACTCTTGTTTTAGGAAGTGCGACTCCATCACTTGAATCATTTTATCATGCTAAAAAAGGATTAATAAATCTTCATTCCCTCTCAAAAAGAGCCAAAAATTCTGTATTATCAACTGTAAATGTAGTACAAAAAAAAGAGGATAAAGAATTAATCGGAGAAGATCTGTTATTTAAAATAAAGCAAAGATTGGATAAAAAGGAACAGGTTATTTTATTGTTAAATAGAAGAGGATATAGTCCTTTGATCTATAATAAAAAAGATAAGAAATTTTTAGAATGTCCAAATTGTACTTCGAATTTATGTTTTCATAACAAAGGAAAGGTAATCTGTCATCTATGTGGATATACAGATAAATTTTTAAAATTACAAAAAGAAAATTTTGATAATTTAGAATTGATGGGTGCCGGGACTCAAAAACTCGAAGAATATCTTCTAGAAAAATTTCCAGGTGTAAGACTTGAAAGATTAGATCAGGATTCTACCAAGAATAGAGAAGTAATCTCCCAAACAATTTCAAAATTAATAAATAAGGAATTAGATATTTTAACAGGTACGCAAATGATTGCTAAAGGTTTGGATGCTCCAGGTGTTACTCTTGTTGGAGTAGTCAATGCGGCAAGTGGATTGGGACTTCCCGATTTTAGAGCAGGGGAAAGGGTATTTTCTCTATTAACACAGGTTGCGGGTAGAGCCGGAAGAGGAGAGTTAAAAGGTGAAGTTGTCATTGAGACTCAAAATACAGATCATAGAATTTTACAATTATCGAAAGATCAAAATTATGATAAATTTTATGAAGAGGAAATTCAAATTAGAAAAAGTTTAGGATTTCCCCCTTTTGTTAGATTAATTAGAATTGTATCCCGATCACCAAAAGAAGAAAAAGCTAAAGAGGTAATTGAAAAAATTTCAGAAATATTAAAAGAGTTTTTAAAAGAAGAAAAAATTCCTTCCACATATATTTTAGGCCCTGTGGAATGCCCATTTTATAGAATAGATTCCAACTTTCGATATCATATTTTAATTAAATCAAATGAACAAAATAAATTTCGTGATTTAATTAGAAAAAAAATAATTACACTCTCAGGATCTCAGGTTTATCTTGAAATAGATATTGACCCTGTTGACCTTGTTTAAATACTAATAATTTATAATAATATATGAAAATTGGATTTTTTGGAACTCCTGAACATTCAGCAATTTTGCTTAAATCACTAATTGATAGTGGTTTTGAGATTTCTTTTGTCGTTACCAATATGGATAAACCACAGGGAAGAGATAGAAAACTCACTCCTTCATTTGTAAAAAGACTAGCAAGAGAAAATAATATACCTGTTTTACAGTTTAATTCCCTTAAAGAAGATTCCGCGATACAAGATATAAATTCTTACAATGCTGAAATTTATATTGTATATGCTTTTGGCTCTATCATCCCGCGAAAAATATTCGACTTTCCTGTTGGAAAAACCATTAATTTACATGGGAGTATCTTGCCTGAGTTTAGGGGTGCATCTCCACTCCAAGCCGCTATTTTAAATAATTACAAGGAAACAGGAATAACACTCCAATATATCACAGATGAACTTGATGCGGGATCAATCATTTCTATTGCTAAAGTAAATATTGAGGATAGTGATACGTTTGGCACTCTATTGGAAAAACTTACAAACCTTGGTGTAGCTGAGATAATTAGATTACTAAAGAGTTTTTCAGGAAAACCATTCCAATCCATTGATCAGGATCATAACAAGGCAACATTTTGTAAAAAAATTAAAGTAGAAGAAAGAAAATTAGATTTTAATTACTCCGATATAGAGATTCATAATAAAATTAGAGCTTTTAATCCTGGAAATATATGCTTTACAAGCTTTCGCGACAAAAGACTAAATGTTTATAAAACTACCAAAACCGAATTGAGTTCCGAAGAAAAGACAGGTTCTCTACAAATTTTAGACAAGAAAACGTTTGGTGTAGTTTGTGGAAATAAAAAAATTATAGTTTTAGATGAAGTTCAATTTGAAAACAAAAAGGTAATGAAGTCCAGTGATTTTATCAATGGCTCAAGACCTCTAAACGGAGAAATGTTTATATGAGTGAAGAA
The DNA here is from genome assembly GCA_947458405.1 of Leptospiraceae bacterium. GTDB lineage: Bacteria > Spirochaetota > Leptospiria > Leptospirales > Leptospiraceae > JACKPB01. The sequence goes on along the minus strand of CANGZW010000011.1, from coordinate 19,452 downwards.
AAAAAACCTGTATCATATTATTTAAAAATTATGCCTTTTTCTGGATACCTACTATATTTTAGTTTAGGATTGTTTTTTTTCTTTATATCTGCTTTTATGGTAATTTTAGTTAGAACTAAAAGTGATACAAATATTATTATGCCTGATTTAGTAGGTCAAAATTATATTGATGTTCACAACGAATTAATGCGTTTAAGGCTTAAAGTTAGAATTGAAAGTAAAAGATACACAGATAAAAATGATGGTGAAATACTTTATCAATCAATTTCACCGGGTAAAAAATTGGAATCTGGAAGTAAATTGTACTTAACTGTAAATGATGGGGTTGATAGGGTTATCATACCGGATTTTAGAGGTCAGCAGTTGAATAGTGCTAGAGCATTAATAGATAAAACTCTTTCTGGTGATACTTATGTCAGTATGACAATTGGAGGTATTACATATATTCCAATTAGTGAAGGATTAAGTGCGGATACAGTTGTAGATCAAATACCTTTCCCTGGTAAAAATACTTCAACAAGAGAAAAAATTTACTTACTAGTTACTGAAAGTGGAAATAAAAATGATAAAGCATCTTCCATAAATAATTCCTTAGAAGGTAATCCATTTCCTTTTGTAGCAACTTCTCTTCAAAAACAAAAAATTCCTTTTAGAATTAAAGAAATCTTAAATACAAAAGATCGCAGAGAAAATGGATTGATAGTTAAGTCTGAGAAAGTTGGAAATGTACTACAATTTGCTGTTTCACTTTTTCCTCTGAAAGAAAAGAATATCCAGGGATACGAAACCATCTCTTTCAAACCTACTTCCAGTGAAAAATACTCTGCAAAGCTCCAAAATATTGATTCAGATAACCCTTCCTCGGAAATATTTTCATCCTTAGATCTAGAAGGGGGAGAAAATTTTCAATATGTATTCTACAGAGTGGGTGATGTAAGGGTAGATTTAATGAAAGGCAAAGACTCACTTAACTCAATAACTTATAAATCGGACTACAAAAAATGAAAATATCTGCTTCTATATTAGCTACTAGCATTACAAATCTCTCTACAACATTACCCCAATTAAAACATGACTCAATAGATTATATTCATATGGATGTTATGGATGGAAATTTTGTACCACAAATATCATTTGGGGAAGCTATTACTTCTGAAGTAAAAAATCTGACGAATATACCGCTGGACGTACATCTCATGGTAATCAATCCGGAGAGAGAAGTTCCTAAATATTATAAATATCAACCCGAGTATATCACTTTTCACATTGAGACCACCTTTTTTGGTGTTAGACTTGCTGAGGATATTCGAGCGAATGGATCTAAAGTGGGAATTTCTCTAAATCCTTCCACACCAATCTCTTCAATAGAAAACCTTCTTCCTTATATCGACTTAGTACTACTAATGACAGTGGATCCTGGATTTTATGGACAAAGTTTTGTCAAAAGTGGAATGAAAAAAATCGCGAAAACAAAAGAGCTACTCAAGGGAACGAATATTCTCCTTGAAGTTGATGGTGGTGTCGGCTTGGGAAATATCCAAGAATTGAGTAGTTTGGGCGTAGACATTTGCGTAGCTGGCTCTGCAGTATTCAAAAATGGGGATCCAAATCAAAATGGAACTCTTTTAAAGCAGACTTCAAAAAAAGCCTGACACAAAAAACTTGAAGTTTTAGAACACTATTTTTTTCTAGTTTTCAAAGGAAGTAAAAAATTGGTAAAAATAAGATTACAGAGAACTGGCAGTAAGAATTCTCCTCATTATAGAATAGTAGCGGCAGACAGTAGATTTCCCCGCGACGGTAGATTCATTGAAATCGTAGGACAATATCACCCTACAAACAAAGATGGTCAGATAATAGTAGATGCTGAAAAAGCTCTCAATTGGTTAAAAAAAGGTGCTCAGCCTACCAACACAGTGAATGGTATTTTGAAGAAAGCTGGTGTTCTAGCTACCTTTAAAAGTGCAAAATAAATGGCATCTGAAAACTTCCTTAAATACGTAGTCTCTTTTCTAGTAGAAAAGCCGGATGCTGTTTCTGTGAAAGAAATTAATTCTGAAGAAGCAAATGTCTTGGAGTTAAGAGTGGCTCCCGAGGATATCGGGAAAGTTATAGGTAGAAATGGAAGGATTGCTCGTTCTCTACGAACATTAGTTGCCGCGGCTGGTGTTAAAGATGGGAAAAGTTATACACTTGAGATAATTGACTGATATTTATCTTATCCTCGGAAAGGTTGTGGGAACTCACGGCCTTCAGGGTGGACTTAAAGTTGTAGCGGATAGAGGAATTCTATCCTCCTTTCCCTCAAATCTCTTGATTCAGTTTGAACCTTCAAAGACTGAGCCTGAATACAAAATAATCTCTACTTCAAAACAAAAAACTTTTGTTATAAAAATTGAAGAAATCAACTCAGTGGAACAGGCAGAATTGTTTGTTGGGAAAAATGTTTATATTGAAAAGTCTAAAATTCCACCCCCCGAGAAGGGAGAATTTTATGAATTTCAATTGATCGGGCTAATTCCTCGCGAAAAAGACAAAATCTATTCAGATTTTAAACTAATAAATATTATAGAGAGCCCCGCTCATCCTTTACTAGAATTTAGTGATGGGCTCCAAACTATCCTAATTCCCTATATCAATCGTTTTGTGGGAGAAATTGACCTCACAAAAAATGAAATTGAAGTAATTGATTGGCAGGATTGGTTTAATGCACTTTAATTTTGTTACCCTTTTTCCCTCCAAAATATCTACTTATTTTGAAGAGGGACTCCAGCAAAGAGCATTGGAAAAAGGGATTCTTACATATCGAACTATCCAACTCCGCGATTTCGGAGACAAATGGGGTAGGGTAGATGATACCGTCTATGGCGGCGGACCAGGGATGCTCTTAAAAGTAGAGCCCATAGAGAAAGCCCTTCAAACTATTCCTGATCGGGGGAAAGTCATTCTTCTCTCTCCAAGTGGGTCATTGTTTACTCAAAAAAAAGCAGAGGAACTATCAAAACTTTCCATACTTACCTTTATTTCGGGGTATTATGAAGGCATCGATCATCGAGTTACAGAACATCTGGTTGACGTAGAACTCAGTATTGGAAAGTATGTAATTTCATCGGGGGATCTCGCTGCTTTATGCATTTCCGATTCGGTTTTGCGATTGATTCCAGGTTTTATGGGCGGTGGAGAAGAAAGTCTCAAGGATGAATCCCATTCTATTGAAGACATACTAGATTACCCGCAATATACTAAGCCCGCTTCTTACAAGGGGTGGGATGTTCCAGAGGTGTTATTAAATGGGCACCATGGAGAAATAAAAAAATGGAAGGAGACACATAGAAAATCTCCTTTCTCTGAATGATACACTAAAAGGACACTACCATGAATCATGCACTAGCTGAAATTTTTCAATCTGACATGAAAAGAAAAATCAATTTTGAAATTGGAGATACTGTAAAAGTACATTATCGAATTCTTGAGTCAGGCAAAGAAAGAATCCAGGTATATGAAGGTATCGTCATATCAATGGCGAACAAAATGAATGATAAAACTGTAACAGTTAGAAGAATTTCCTATGATGTAGGGGTTGAGAGAATTTTTCCAGTCTATTCACCAAGAATTGCAAAATTTGAACTGGTTAGAAAGGGCGATGTAAGACGGGCAAAATTATTCTACTTACGCAAAAAATCAGGTAAAAACGCACGTATCAAAGAGTTACGCGGTGGGCAGGCGATAGTTCAATCCGAGCGTAAAAAGGATTTAGAGGCAAGCAAAGAAGCTGCTGCTTTGTCCAAAGAGGCAGTTGCTTAAAGTTTGAATATTGAGTTTGTTGAAAGGAACTTTCCTCACAAACAAACTATCATTGGTATAGATGAAGCAGGAAGGGGTCCACTAGCGGGTCCTCTTTCTCTTGCTTCAGTTTCCTTTTCTAGACAGGTTCTGTCTCAAGTCCTTGAGCATTCAATCTTGCAGGGTCTTAATGACTCCAAAAAAATATCCTCATCTAAAAGAGAAAAACTTTTCTCTGAAATAATTTCTATTTCTACGTGGAATCATGTATTCATTTCTAATAAAAGTATAGATTCATTTGGAATTTCATTTTGTATTTTCAGGGGAATAAAGCGGTTAATAAGGAATTATAAGCAAAATGAGATACAGTTATTAATAGATGGAAATTATAAATTTGAAAAATATTTTACAAAAAATTTTAGTTTTGATTATCTATCTATCATCAAAGGGGACTCAAAAGTAGTTTCCATCGCCTCTGCTTCTATTATAGCCAAGGTCATGAGGGATAATTATATGAAAAAGCTCGCTAAAACACATCCCCAATATGGATTTGATAAGAATATGGGGTATGGAACAAAACTGCATTCACAAAAAATAAATGAATTCGGTCTTACTAAGTATCACAGAAAAACTTATATTCATCTCAATGAACCGGGATTATTTGATTTGATTTAATCTTGTCAATTGATAAGGAAAAAGAATTGCATGAAGATTTCTGTGGTTCAAATGTAGTATTTAATGGATGGTTTCGGTCTCTATCAAATTGTTTTTCCTTATTTTTAAATGAAAATCAATCCATTAAAGCTGTTATTTATTATTTAGGTGAATTTTAAAATCTGATGAAAGCAATAAAAATTGAGGATTTGGTAGTAGGTAATAGATTTTCAAAACCTATTTATTTAGACGATGAAAACATTTTTATAAATGCCAATACACCAATCACAGAGAATGATTTACAGAAGTTAAAAAAAAATTCCCTTAAGGAAGTTTTTACTGAAGGAGAAAAAATTTCTGATAAATCCAGTTCTCCCAAAAATTTCTCTGACTCCCTTCCTGCAGATCCCAATAAAGCAATTTTAAAACTTTTACACATGAATACAGAAAAATCTAGAACTGAATTTGAAAGTGTTTATAAAACTGCTTTTTTAGCCGTTCAGGATTTTTATAGAAAATTTTCAGAAGACAGACAGGCAGATGCTAATTCTATCAGGTTGGCGGGAGACAAAATTTATGATTTTACAAAAGCCTATCCTAATTTTCCCTATCTACTCCTAAATCATCGAGAAGAAGGCTATTATTTATACAATCATTCAGTTAAGGCAACCTTTTATTCTATGTTAATAGCTTCTGCTTTAGAATTTTCTAAGCCAAGAGCCCTGGAGCTTGCATTTTCATCCTTAATTGCAGACTGCGGAATGGCAAAAATACCTTCCAATATATCTGAAAAAAAAGGAACTCTTACGGAGTCAGAATATAAAATTGTCCAAAAACATACAGTTCTTGCATACCAGTACTTAACCAAAGTAATGAAACTCCGTCACAACCAGGCTGTCGTTTCCTTGCAACACCATGAAAATTATGATGGTACGGGATACCCCTCAAAGATTAAAAAGATCGAAATTGATGAGGTCACTGCTATTTATTCCCTTGCGGATAATTTTTCCGCCATGGTATCGGACCGTCCATGGAGAAAGAAATTTCTACCCTACGATGCTATGAAAACCATGATTAGTGTTACCATGAATAAGTTTGACCTAAATATCCTCAGAATTTTTTTGAATAAAAGTTCTATCTATCCAGTGGGATCTTTTGTTGAATTGAGTGATGGCTGTATAGCAAAGGTATTGGAAGCAAACAACACTAAAATGCTCCGTCCCTCCATCTATATAGTGAGAGATTCAGCAGGAAACCTTCCTCCTTCTGAGCAATATTTTAATTTAGCCCTAGAAAACGACATAACTATTACCAAAGCAATAGATCTCAATCCATAATGATTTTTAAATTCTTGACTTTTCTTAATTTTTTGATTTCAATTAAATTAATAAATAAAATTACCTATCGAGGTTAATTTGATACACTTATACTTAGCAATTCTTCCTCTTAAATGGCCTGATTTTCAAACCCAAGCCGCCGGTTTATACAATGCAATGGTCATGATTCTAATTGTAGTAGCAATTGGACTTTTGTATATACTAAATAAAAAGCGGGTGGTAAAAATCGAAAATGCATGGCGGGAATTAATGCGACATGCATATTCCAAGAGACTCAATTCGGGGGATGTAGCTGTCCTTGAAGTATTTTTTAATAAAGGTGGTTTGAGCTCCATAGATAAATTAACTTTGCTTACTGATCAGAAAAATTTTAAAAACCTTCTAATGGGCCATTTCTCGGATATCCACAATGGGAATGAGGAGCTTCTTATCCAAATTGTACAAAAACTTTTTTCAGAAAAAGAGCTTGGTCAAGAAATAAAAGATTTGGATGATATTGAAATAGGTGAGCCCTGCACAGTGGAATTCTCCGTTGGAATTTTTTTAGGTACAGTTTCGAAAAAAACGGGTGGGGAGTTGCAAATAAATTTTTATAAGACATCTCCTGTTGGAAAAAAAGAGGGAGCAGAGATTCAGTGCTATTTTTTTAGATTGGGAATGGGTGGTCATCTTCTAAATGGTCGTGCAAAGCGAATGAAGGGCGGCACCATGGCATTTGGATTCGATGGACAGGTAGAATGGAAGGCAGATCTTCACCTAACGGCTGAATTGAGAAGGGCAATGAAAATTACTCCACATAGAGAAGGCAAAGACAAGTTAGATAAACCTTCAGAAGAAGAATCAGAGGCACTCCAGGAGCCGGAAATTACATTGGCAACAACAACTAAAGTTTCAGATAGAGCCGTTTTATTCATGTTTACAGGAGCGATCATTTCCCCTCTCTATTTAAAAAAATATGATCTGTGGGATGCTGAATTGGATATGGAAGCGGGTAAATTATTAGAAGTCTCTGGAAAGATAATGCCCTCTAGCTCGGAACACGGTAAATATCTTATGAAATTCAGTCGAATATCACCAGAACAAAAGAAAGTATTATTCAGTGAGATTAAAAAATTTAATCCTTCACAAGAGCAACTTTCTTAAAGTAAGAATTATTTTTACTCTGAAAATTTGTACCCTTCCGATATTTTTATTGTAGTCTTTACTCCTTATCAACTTGACTAAAGTCTCGATTGGAAAGGAAGGCGAAAGAAAAGCAGTTTTGTATCTCGAAAGTATCGGGCATACAATTCTAAAAAAAAACTTTCGTAAAAGAAACGGAGAAATAGATATAATAAGCCGTTTGGAGAATACCTTGTACTTCATAGAAGTCAAGACGTGGAGATCTGCTTTATCTCATCCACTAGAATCGCTTACAAAAATAAAATGCGATCGGATGAGAGGTATGGCAAGCCTCTTTTTGTATGAGTTGGGTTGGATTGAGTCAAATTTTACTATATCATTTTCCCTCCTCTATGTACAAGAAGAAAAAATAGATTTCTACACTGAATTATTTTGATTCTTTGAATCAGAGGTTACTGTGATTCCTTGTGAGAGAAATACTCTCCGTAATACACAGAGTTCTCAAGGAAGAGAACTTATATTATGTTACAGGGAAGTAACTATGGCAAATAGTATATCATACGGTCGCACTATACCCGAATCTGAATATGGACCAGATCCGGTGATACTTCGTAAGAGAGGGTTGGCTAGAAATACCCAAAGTAAATTTGAATTATATAAAAAAAAGCTTAACGATCCGTATTACATGGAATTTGCAATAAATAAAATTGCCATGGAACTTACTCATTTTTTATCAAAGTAGGTAGGATTGATTATGAATGGGCTAGAAAAAATAAAGTATCTTGCTTTTGATATTGACGGTACTTTATTTTCTTCTGAAGATATAATTTTAAATGTATATAAAGAATCAATTCAGTTATACAAAAATAGAACTGGATCTAATATTGAAATACCTTCCCAAGAAAAAATAATGGCACAAATTGGTAAGCCAGTAAAAACTATTTTTTTAAATCTTGTGCCACAATTAGAAGAAAAAGATAGGGACTTAATTTCAGATGATGTACTTCGAATTTTATGCGAAAAGGTAAGAAATAAAGAAGGACATATTTACGATGGAGTTAGGGATACACTAGAAGAATTACACAAAAAATCATATATTTTATTAACAGCATCTAATGGCAGAATTCCTTATATAGACTCAATACTTGACGTTGCTCTAGTAAATAGTTTATTTAGTGATAAGGTTACATTAGATTATAATAAACTAAAGGTAAAGGGTGATATATTACTTCATTATATAAAAAAATATAATATAAAACCAAATCAAATTTTAATGATTGGTGACCGATTTTCGGACTTTGAAGCAGCAGAACAGGCACAGACTCCATTTTTGTTTTGTGAATATGGGCATGCAGATCTCGGTGAAATTCCCCATTTTACTGCTAAAGCAAGCAATGTCTCTGATTTATTAGGCTTACTAAATTAAAATATTTTCCATCCATCCAAAATCCAAAATCTAAAATTAAATCCAAAAGATGTTTTAATTTGTAAACTACCTGTTGAATATCATAAGAATCTAAGTGAAGAAAAAAGACAAAAAGTTTGACTATTTTAGTTCAGAAAGCGATTCTATCCATGAGCAATTCTTTATTAAAGGAAATATGGGGTCTTCGGAATGCAAATACCATCTTATGTAAAAAATCAAAAGTTAGTCGACTGGGTAAAAGAAACCGCAGAGTTAACCAAGCCTGATCAGGTTTATTGGTGTGACGGTTCACAGGAGGAATATGACAGATTGTGCGAAGAAATGGTCAAATCCAAGACCTTTATTAGACTTAATGCTGATAAAAAGCCCAATTCATTCTTAGCATTTTCTGATCCGAGTGATGTTGCTCGTGTGGAAGATAGAACTTATATTAATTCTAAAAGAAAAGAAGATGCAGGTCCCACAAACAATTGGGTTGCGCCCGATGAAATGAAAAAAACGCTAAACAAGCTATTAGAGGGATGTATGAAGGGTCGAACTCTTTATGTAATTCCTTTCAGTATGGGACCTCTAGGATCACCCATAGCCCATATCGGGGTAGAATTAACTGACTCACCTTATGTTGTTGTCAACATGAAGATTATGACCCGAATGGGTAAGCAAGTATATGATGTCCTGGGAAATGGGAAATTTGTAAAAGCCTTTCATACTGTTGGGGCTCCCTTGGCTCCCGGTCAACAGGATGTGTCCTGGCCCTGTAATCGGGATAATAAGTATATCTGCCATTTTCCGGAAGAAAATTCAATTATTTCTTACGGGTCAGGATATGGTGGAAATGCACTATTAGGAAAAAAATGTTTTGCTCTAAGAATTGCTTCAACCATGGGAAGAGATGAGGGTTGGCTGGCAGAGCACATGCTAATTTTAGGCGTAGAGGATCCAAAAGGGGAGAAAACATATCTAAGTGCGGCTTTTCCTTCCGCTTGTGGAAAAACAAATTTTGCCATGCTAATTCCTCCAAAGAGTATGGATGGATGGAAAGTGACTACTGTAGGAGATGATATTGCTTGGCTAAAAGCGGATCCTACCGGACAACTGAGAGCAATTAACCCAGAAGCTGGTTATTTTGGCGTAGCACCGGGAACAAATTGGGATACAAACTCAAATGCAATGACCTCTTTGCAAAAAAATACTATTTTTACCAATGTTGCCCTCACAACAGATGGGGATGTTTGGTGGGAGGGACTTACAAAAGATGTTCCAGATGGTTTGATCGATTGGACAGGTAAACCCTATGATAAGAATAGTGGAAAACCAGCGGCTCATGCTAATGCTAGATTTACAGCTCCTGCTTTTCAATGCCCATCTATTGATTCAAAATGGGAAGATCCTGCGGGAGTTCCCATCAGTGCAATCATTTTCGGGGGAAGAAGAGCCACTACTGTACCACTAGTTTACCAAGCATTTAACTGGAATTTTGGCGTATATTTAGCCGCAACAATGGGCTCTGAAACTACAGCTGCGGCTTTTGGTCAACAGGGTGTTGTAAGACGTGACCCATTTGCAATGCTTCCATTTATGGGGTACCATGCTGGGGATTATTTTAATCATTGGTTAAGTTTTGGAAGACAGCTTCCTAATCCACCTCGAATTTTTGGTGTGAATTGGTTTAGAAAAGATGAAAATGGAAAGTTTATGTGGCCCGGATTTGGGGATAACATGCGTGTACTACGATGGGTAGTTGATCGAGTTCATGGTAGGGGCATGGGAATTGAATCTCCAATTGGTTGGGTTCCTAAATATGAGGATTTAGATTGGAGTGGTATTGATTTTCCTAAAGATAAATTTGCTAAATTAATGTCTATTGATCGGGAACTATGGAAACAAGAAATCGCCTCTCATGAAGAATTATTTATGAAATTGTATGACAAGCTACCAAAAGAATTTATTTGGATTAGGGAATTAATAACCTCAAGTCTATGGAGATCACCGGCACATTTTGGTTTAGCACCGGAAAGGGCTGAATAAAAATTATTTCATATATTCCCCTTATAAATTAAGGGGAATTAAATTATTAACTTTGATTGATTATTTTTTTTAATGTATGTATAATACTTATCATGGCTTGTGTATCTTTTTTGCAATAATCGATTAAGTCTTTTTTTAATTTTTCCTTTTTTAAATTATCCAAGTTTTTATCTAATTTAAGATTCAAGTATTCTCTGTTTGCTAGGCTTCCATCCTGAATTGCAAGATCTTTATAGTTCATTCCTGTTAGGGGAGTAATTATGGATTTTAAAGAAGTACTACCTCCCTGAAGAGGATTGTAGTATGAAAAATTTTTAAAAGGAATAGATAAGTCAACAAAATTACCTTTTATCGACTCCCACCAAGTATTAAATTCCGGGTATACTGAAATCGACTCTTGAATGCATTTTTTTTCTATAGTATCATTAAAACAGATAATCGAGCCCTCATTTTTTATTAAAAAAGATAATTTATTTAAAATACTCAGTCGAGGATCTTCATCTTCTTCTATAAAAAAATCATCAAAGATTTCCCCTGATTCTTTTTCTATCTGTAATGAAAAAAGAAAAGGTATATGTTGAAATGATCTGGATTTATCATAAATAGGTATTACGGGATTTATTGCTTCAAAATCTAAATAATAATAAGGATACTTTAATTTATTCAAAAACTCTTCAATTCCATTTAGTTCTGTATGTATTTTATTAGTTTTATCACATTCAACTTGAATTTTTTGAGTTCTACTTAATTCTTCACTTTCCGGAATATCTCTTAGATAATAAATATTATTATTATATAATTTTTTAGCAAGTTCTTGGTTTTCTCTCAATGAAAAAATATTCATATCTTTTTTAGAATTCCAACACATGAGATTCATTTTGCAATCCTTAGGAGACTTACATGAGTGTTCACTTAGAGTAGGGGGATCTTCTAACTTAGGTATAGAGAGAATCTCTTTAGCTTTATCTTTAATCAATGGGAAAATATAACTTATCTTATCATTAATGCATTTTGATTTAAAATAAAGTTCTGTTTTTATAGGTAGGGAATGAATTAAATTTGAATTCACATAAAGAACAAAAATATTTCGTATGGAATATCCAGAATTTTCAATTACAAACTTTTGAAATGCCAGATCAGTATAGTTTTCATTTTTTGGATTTGAGTTACTACTTATATCAACAATATCATATATGTTATTTTCAATATTAATTAAAATATCCGATCTGGTATAAAAATTAGGAATAGAAAAAGTTGCATTGTAAATTACTGGAGAATCAATCAATAATTTTTTAGTTTCAGAAGTAGCTTCTTCGGGAGATAAAAAATGTGATACTTCTTTTCCATTTGGATAAAGCTCACGTCCCATTTTGATAACCTCACGGGATTGAGAGTTATGTCTATACCCTATAATTTCATCACGGGGGGGTATTTTTTCTGGATTATTTAATAAATACCAGAAATGAATATCACACTTGGTAGCTTTTAAAAAAAGTCTATTGCCGATAGTATAAGAATTTTCTTGGGAATTGATGTCAATTTTAGAAAGTATAGAATCCAGAAGAGTTGAAAACTCCTTCTTAGGTTTCAGATACTTTCCTTTTTTTGAGGCCAGCTATTTTAAAATATATGAAAAAACGTGCTGTTTTCCATAATTTATTTAATCTCCAAGGATTTATAATTACTTTCCAGAGCCATCCCAATCCTCTTGATTGAAAATAATCTGGAATCTTATCAAGGTTACCTGAGAGAATATCAAAGGTTCCCCAAGTTCCAATCACAACAGATTTACCAAAAAAACCAGTATTGTTCTCAATCCATAATTCTTGCTCAGGAAAGTCCATCCCAAGAAATATTATATCAGGACTGGTTTTTCTGATAGCTTCTTTAACCATTAACTCTCTTTCTTTTGTAAGATAACCTGAGTGCCTGCCTACTATCCGAATTGCAGGAAAATGTTTTATTAAATTAAAAAATAATTGTTCAATAACCTTTTCTTTGCTTCCTAAAAAAAATAAAGTCAGACTTTGTTTTTCGGAATATCTGATGAGATCCATCATAAGGCTAATTATTGAAATTCTTTCCACTAGTTTCATTCCAACTTGGGAAGAAGCCCACTCGATTCCCCCACTTTCCGCAAGCACCATAGATGCTTTTTTTGTAATACGATTTAAAGGTTTTCCTTCTCTCATAACTATTAATTTTAAAGGATCGAGAAAAAGTACATGATTAAATTTTTCTTTTTTCTTAATCCAATCTAAGATGACGGCTACCGATTTATCGCGGGAAATATTATCAAATTCAATACCAGCCAAATTTAGCTTTGGTCTGTCTGTTGTATCAATATTCTGATATTCGAGAAAATAGTCTCTTTCCTCTTTCGCTGATTGGTGTACAATTTGAAATTGTTCTTTCATGAGTTTTATCTACTAATTTTAAGAAATCCATAGTTTGAGTCAAGTCATGTTTTCAGACCATATTTTAACAATTCCCGAAAAATTCTCTGCCTGAGAAAATAAACTTATGGATGCGGGTATTACATTTTTTATTCCTGCGATAACTTTGATATTTTCTATAGAAATCCCCCCAATTGCAACCAATGGAATGGAGGAAATTTCAGAAATTTCCAATAGCTTAGAAATTCCTATTGGATTGTATATTGTGTTTTTAGTTGTCGTATGAAATAGGGGCCCAATTCCACTATATGACCAAAAATTTTCCAGGTTTTGAATATCTTCAATGGAATGAGAGGATATTCCCTTTATAAAGGAAGAATTCTTGATTGCAGTTTTAGCTTGGTATTCGAGGGATTCATAGTCTTCTTTTCCCAAGTGTAATCCGAATGATTTTTCATTCAGTGCTATCTCCCATCTATCATTTATAATAATATTTAGATTTGAGAAGTTTTTTAATGATTGATAAATTTCTAAGTATCCTTTCTCGTCTCTTGATTTTATTCTCAGTTGGAAAAAAGAGATGTAATTGGGAAATTTCTCCCATGTTTTAATCAACCCATAGATATCTAGATTTTTACTCTCACAGAAATCAAAATCTAATATAGGATAGAGGATATTTCTAAATTTAATTAGCCCCCTCCCACAAATTTGATAATTTCAATATGGTCGGATTCTATTAGATCATTTTCTTTCCAGCTTTCTTTTGGGATAATTTCCCCATTTTTCTCAATTGCTAGAGTTTCTGGTTTTAATTTATAGAATTCCAAAATAGAGGAGATGGAATGAGAGGATAAATTTTGTAAAATTAAATCTTTTCCATTAACTATCATGCCTTCTCCAGAACGAATGTATATTGACAAGCCTTTTAGAACTAGGAAATTGGAAATTATGAAAATCGTCAAAATAATTCTAATAATTCTTGTCCTGTTCCTGGTAAATTGTACGACTAATGATGACGTAACTAAGAAAAAAGCTATTCTGGCGTTCGCTTTGGACTGTAAGGGAGGCACGACTGCAGATTGTTTTAGCTATTGTAACACTAAATGTGGAGTGTCATCCACTGATACATTGACACCCGATACATCCTATTGTGTAAGTAGTTGCCAAACGAGTTGCACGACTAGCTGCAGCATTTTTACACTCTATACTACTCTTAATAGAAAGCCATAAAGTATGAGTTTGGAAGCCTGAAAATCCCATGGATAACAGGCTCTCTGGAGTTCCCGACTATTATAAAATCTTAAATATTCCCTTTGGGAGTGCTCCTGATCTAATCAAAAAAACATATAGAAATCTAGCCAAAATTTATCATCCTGATAATAAGGCTTCGGGGAGTGCAGAGAAATTCCTCGATATTCAAACCGCATATACTGTATTATCCGGAATTAATCGAGAAAAATACGATTATTTATATAAAATTACCTTCACTGCAAGTTATCTTCGGGACACAACTAACTCAGTTTTACTTCCAGCAAATCGTATTGTTTATACCAGCACAATGAGTAGGCTTGCTAAGATGGGGCTTATGAAAACTGGTCTCCGCAACAAGGATAGAAGAAAATTTACAGGAATTTTTCATGATTTGGATTTATTGATAAAAAAAGAAGAAATTATTCATAGAATACTTGTGAGATTACCCCTTACAGTTCGAATTTTGTGTCCAAATTGTATGGGGTCAAATATTTATTGTGATGTTTGCTTGGGAATAGGGACCTATAAAAGTTCAAGATTGTTACACTTAGCCTTTGAACCGCACCTGATTCAAAATGGGAGAATCTATGAGCTTGAATTGTCTAGATTTAGACCTGATAATTTTATTCATTTCAAAAAGAAATTTTTAAAAGTTAAATTAAATATTTTTTAGTTCAGGATTATTTTTAAGTTTATACTGTAATGCACCTCTACTTATTCCTAATAGTCTAGCCGCTTCATCCTGAGTCTTTCCAATTTCCAAAGACTCCCTAATTAATTTTGCTTCTAATTTTAAAACTGCATCATTCAAATTTAAACTCTCTTTTGAATTAAGTTCAGTTAATTTTTCTCCTAAGAATTGTTGTTTGCTTGAAGAAGAGTTTGAAAATATTTTTCTTACATCCGAAATGACTTCTTCCTTGTATGTTTCCTGAAAATGCAGTGATTCTGGTAAAGAGTCGGTATGTATTGTATCAGATGGTGATACAACAGCCATGTATTGAATTGTGTTTTGAAGTTCTCTAACATTTCCAGGCCAGTTATAATTGAGTAGAGATTCTGTTGTTTCAGAGCTCAATATTTTTTGTTTACCATATCTAATATTAAAATCATTTAAAAAATGATGAGCAAGCAAGGGGATATCACCCTGTCGTTCCCTTAATGGAGGAAGTCGAATTGGTATTACACCTAATCTAAAAAATAAATCCATACGAAAATTACCTTTATCTACTTCAGAAGATAAGTCTCTATGAGTTGCTGAAATTACCCTAACATCTATTTTAATTTTTTTTAAATCTCCAACTCTCTCAATTTCTCTTTCTTGTAGTACGCGTAATAATTTTACCTGTAATGCAGGCGTCATTTCGAATACTTCATCCAAAAAAATCGTGCCTTCATTTGCTGATTCAAACCTTCCTATATTATTTCTTTCTGCCCCCGTAAAGGCTCCTTTTACATGGCCGAATAGTTCTGACTCTAGAAGATTTTCATTGAGAGCACCACAATTCATACTAATAAATGGTTTTTTACTTCGAGTAGAATGATAATGCAAGCTATGGGCGATCATCTCTTTTCCGGAGCCCGATTCTCCGTATATTAGCACACTTGCATCTGTTGGTGCTACAATTCGAACTCTGTTTTTTATGAATAAAATTTTGGGATCATATCCTATAATTCTATTGAGTGTATCCGGATCTTTGTGTATTTTTAAAAAATATTCCCGGTAATTTTTATTTTGAATTAAAGCATTTGATAGTTCGATAGAAATGTTTTCTAAAAATCTTATATGCTCTTCTGAGAAGTGACCGACTTTATTTGATTCAACATTGATTACACCTAGGACTTCATCTCCATATAGAATTGGAACAGCAACTTCAGATTGAATTGAATCTACTAGTTTTACATATCTCTTGTCTTTTGAAACATCTCTAACATGAATAGTAGTTTTTAGGGAAGCGGCTGTTCCTGTAATACCAATATTAAATGGGAGTTTTACAGCTAGTTTTTTTTCTTTGTCAAGACCAACCGCTGAAAGAATTATTAAAACTTTCTCAAAAGGATCGGTAAGGGAAATATTACCTGTTATTGCATTGCAGAAATTAAGTATTACATCAAGAAGAGCATCAAATACATTAAATACATTGGAACCTGAGTCAAGAATATCTCTAAACTTCGATAAACTTTCACTGAATTTTTCCATTAGAATTTATATGTGATACTAAAAATATTCATAATATTATTATTTTAAAGAATAGAAGAAATATATTAACCCCTTAGGATTAATATATTCTGTATAAAAATAGGAATTTACGGAAAAATATCATACTTTTGAGATTATAGAATCTTCTATTGTCCTGTATATTCGAAGCATTGATTTTAATTTAGTTAATTCAAGGATGGACATAACCTGAGTTGTTGGAGCACATATATGAATGTATCCTCCTATCTTTAATAGCTTTGATTGTATATTTAAAAAGACTCCTAAACCGGAAGAATCTATATAATTTAGTTTATCTGTATTTAAAATAAATTTAATTCTTTCATTTTCAATTAATTTATTCATGATACTTTTTAAGTGAGGGGTTGAATATAAATTAAGTTCTCCTATAATATCAATGACTGCACCATCCTGTGGCATGGCTGGATGTAAATCCATTCTCGATCTAATAATTAAATTTGTTCCCTCATAGGTAAAATCTGCTGAACCCAGGTCTATCTCTTTCATTTTTTATCCTCAGTCATATAATAGTTCACTCACTCCATCAGAAATTTGAAATGAATAAAACTCTGCTTCAATTCCATACTCATCAAAATATTTTTTTTTCACTTTTTTCTCTAGCTCTTCTTTTTTACCAATTTTATCTAAAACGAGAACACATCCACCAAAACCACCCCCTATCATTCTTGCGCCACTCACTTCTTCTGAAACCAATGAATTCACAAGAAAATCAGTTTCGGGGCAGGACACTTCAAAAAGTTTAGATAGGGATTCATGTGTTTTTGTTAAAATGCTCCCAGCTAACTTCATATTTCCATCAGAAAATGCCCTTATGATATTTTCAGTGCGTTTTTTTTCTCCTGATATGTGTTGTACTCTTTTATATTCTGTGTCTGTGAATGGAAAATCAAGAAAATTTATTTCATTTTCAAAAATAGAATAAAGATTTTTATAATTAGGAAATTTAGATTTCAATTTAGTGAAGGCAGATTCACATTCTTCCCTTCGGGTATTATAAGCACTTGTCTCTAAAGAGTGTTTTACGTTTGAATTGATAAGATAAAATTCATGGTCATCTGCATTTATATTTGTATAGGTGTAGGATAGAGTTTCTGTATTCAACAAAATACATTGGTTTTTTTTCCCAACAGAAATAATAAATTGATCCATGATTCCGCATTTGGTTCCAACAAAATTATTTTCTGCTCTCTGGCCTAATACAGCAATTTTTTCTCGGGGGATTTCAAAAGAGAAACATTCCGATAGGGAATAACCCACACCTACCTCTAAGGATGCTGAAGAACTTAAACCCGCACCCTGAGGAATATTCCCCTCGACCAACATATCAAATCCGGGAATAGAGAATCCTTCTTTTTGAATTTCAAGAATCACACCCAATATGTAATTTGCCCATTTCTTATCCTTTTGGTACTCTACTTTCTCAAGCTCAAGAAAGGAATCAAAATAAGTGGAATAGATCCTATAAGTAGGAATATGGTTGGGTCTTACCAGCAAATTTGTGGTGAACTGGATTGCCGCAGGCAAAACCAATCCTCCCACATAGTCAACATGCTCTCCAATAATATTTATTCTAGCGGGAGAACGAAAAATTCTCGGTTTTTCTTCCCCTCCAAATTTTTCGTAAAATAGTTTTAAAAGGGAAGCATTCATGGATTATTTTTTTGCGGATTTCATTAATTGTGCATATTTCATTATACAAGTTGAATACGCTTGGCAGCTTCCACCCGCTTCATTGGATTTATCGAAACATTCATTGATTTGAGGGCCTTGTTTTTTACATGTCTCAGCACAGGCTTTGCTTAAGGTAGCTTTTTGTTGAACAGTTGCTTTTGTTTTCTGCACCTCTTCTGTGCAGGAAATAAACTTATCACAAGCCTGTGAGCAGTCTGCCAGTAAAAAAGAGGGAAAGGTAAGGAAAGTGAATATTCCAAAAATTCCCAAATAAATTGATTTTTTTAATAAACTCATAAGAATTAAACTCCTAAAGGGATCTAAACTTTAGACTCCCTAAGCTAAATTTTCGACAGGGAATTTGCATTCACATAGTAGTTGCCACGATTTTGTGGAAAATTATTGTAGGTAAGACCCCCCAAAGAGGTATTTATGAGTATTCCAGATTTACTGCTTTTAGTTTATGTTTTCTTTTTAGCAACCTACACGGGTATAGAATTGATTTCTAAAGTTCCCCCAACCCTCCATACACCTTTAATGTCGGGATCAAATGCAATTTCCGGAATCACAATCGTAGGAGCCATACTTTGTTCTGGTACAGACCAACCATTGGGGAGCTACTCAAAACTCTTGGGCATTGGGGCACTGATTTTAGCTACCATAAATGTCGTAGGTGGATATTTGGTTACGGATAGAATGCTGCGTATGTTTAAGAAGAAGAAATAAAATATGGAAACGAGTGAAATTTTAATAAAATTAGCCTACCTGGCATCTTCTCTCCTTTTTATTTTTGGAATCAAGCAGATGGGAAGAACTTCTAGTGCACGAAGTGGAAATCTTTATTCTGCAATAGCTATGTTAATAGCAATAGTAGCTACCCTAGTAGATAGTAAAGTTTTGACTTATACTGAGATTATGGTGGGGATTCTCATAGGCTCAGCTATTGGAACCTTTGCATCAATTCGTGTCCCAATGACATCGATGCCGGAAATGGTCGCCATTTTCAATGGAGTAGGTGGTCTGGCATCTCTCTTTGTTGCGGTATCTGATTATTATTATCGATTTTTTGAAAATCATCATAATCTAAATGAGGAAGGGCTCGCGATTATACTGACAAGTGTGGTGGTGAGTATTCTCATAGGAGCCATCACTTTTACAGGTTCTTATATAGCCTACGCGAAATTAAGCGGAACGATTGATGGAAGGGCAATCATGTACAGGGGTCAGCACTTTATCAACTTACTCTTATTGCTAGTTGCTATATTTAGTGGATTTATGGTGGTTGTTGCCCCGATGGAGCATACAGTTTTCCTATACATTCTCATTAGCGTTTCACTGCTTTTAGGAGTATTAACCGTAATTCCAATTGGTGGGGCAGATATGCCAGTTGTGATTTCCCTGCTCAATTCCTATTCGGGAATGGCGGGTTGTGCTACGGGTTTTGTTTTGAATAACCCGGTTCTCGTGATTTCGGGCGCATTGGTAGGTTCTTCGGGAATCATTTTAACTAGAATCATGTGTGTTGCCATGAATCGCTCCTTGGTA
>CANGZW010000010.1 GCA_947458405.1 Leptospiraceae bacterium | reverse complement strand
CTCCAAAGAGGTAGAGTTGTACTGACATCTAAATCTGTAGATGGAAAAGATGAACTTAGTGAGGATGCAAAATTAGGCGAGTTCTTTGGTGTAAGATCTGCTCTAGGAAGATTTCCCAGGGAAGAAACAGCACAAGTTGTAGGAGGTGCTTCCCTGCTTGTTTTCAGAGTAAGTGAATTTGAGGCATATGCAATACATAAACCGAATTTAATGATGAAAATGATGAAAGTGTTTTCTAATCAGCTCCGTCAATTTCATTACAAGGTGAGAGAGAATTTAGGACAACATAGAGACATTAAATCTCCAGCCTTTGAATTAATTAATGTTGGCGAAGTGTATCACAAATTGGGAGAAAAAGAGCATGCGTGGTACGCATATCAAAAGTATATCCAACATTATCCTGATGGAACGTATGTTGAAAGAGCCAAGCAATTATTTGAATTAGCACAAAATGGTGGGGACTATCCTGAAGATATGGAACCCATAACCTTTGAACCTGAAAAAAAATCAAAAACATCTACTCCTATTATTTCAATAAATATTAAGGAACTTTATCAAAAAGCGGAAGATTTGAGAAATCAAAGTAATATTGCTGAAAGTATAAAAATTTATAAAACTATATCTGAAGTACAAAAAACTGCGGACATGGAAGAATCAAAAATTATAGAAGCATCTCTCTTTTATTTAGGAGATGGTTTAGAAAGTTTAGAAAAAACAGAAGAAGCCATTCAAGCATTTTCTAGCTTTCCCACCAGATTCCCTAAAGCTGAAAAATTAAAAGAGTCCATTTATAGATTAGCTTTGCTAAATGAAAAAACTAACAACAAGGAAAAGGCTATTTCTCTTTATAAAAAAGTTATTACCCTTCCTCCCGAAGATGATATTACTCAAAAATCACAATCTAAAGTAAACGAATTGGAAGGCTAAAATGAATTTAGAATTAATGTTTGATAAATTCGGTAGAATTTTTGACCCAGACCAAATTATCTTTTGTGAGTACGAACCCGGTAATGATTTTTATATGATTCTAAATGGTCAGGTGAGAATTTTAAAAACTGTTGGAAACTCAATAAAGACAATGGATTTAATCAATTCTGGAGATATTTTTGGAGAGATGAGTCTTTTAGATGGTCAACCAAGATCAGCCACCGCTGTAGCAGTTTCGGAGGTTAGAACACTCAATTTCAATAGAGAAAATTTTGATTATTTGATGAATAAAACTCCCCAAATTGCATTTAAATTACTTACATTATTCTCCACAAGAATTTATGATCAAAAAAGAAGACTTCAAATTTTATTATTTGATGATATAACAGGAAAAGTTGCGGATGTACTTTTGATGCTTAGCGAGAAACAAATGGTTCCTGAAAATGCAAAAAATGTGGTAATAAGAGCAACACAAGAAGAGATTGCATCTTGGTGTGGTCAACCATTAGCTGAAGTACAAAAAGCTATTCAAATTCTTTCTAAAGGTGGTAAGATTGAATTCCAGCCAGATAAAGTTGTAATACATAGTATGCAGGATATAATCAGGACAGTGCTTCAAAAGCGAAAAGAAATTAAATAGGAAGAGCTCCCGTAGCTCAGGTGGATAGAGCATTTGTTTCCTAAACAAAGGGTCGCAGGTTCGAATCCTGTCGGGGGCAATAGCTACTGCAAATTTTATCTGCAGTAGCCTTATATATATAGTTAGTTTTTTAAGGCTTCTTCAAGTAATCCTTTTGCAATCACTCTTAAAGCCATAACTTCCTCAGCCCCTTCAAAAATTGAAAAGACTCTGGAATCAACAAATAATCTAGATACCGCATATTCTTCCGCATACCCCATGCCCCCATGAATCTGCATTGCTTCCCTACAGACCCATTCTGCAATTTTAGAAGAATAAAACTTAATTAAGGTAGCTTCCATTTGTCCCTTGTGCTCATCTAATAATTTTCCTACAAAATTTGTAAACTGTCTGGAGGCCTGAATTATCATTCCCATCCTGGCAATTTTATATTTTGTTAGGTTGTACTCAAAGATTGGCTTTTTAAAAACCTGTCTTTCATTGGCATAACGTAATGCAGCTTCTAGGGCGGCTTGCATCACTCCATTTGCTCTAGCGGCAGTTTGGATCCTTCCCCCAGCAAATCCTTCCATTTGAAGATAAAAACCCTTTCCTCTACCTGCTTCACCACCTACTAGATTCTCATCTGGAACAAAAAACTCTTGGAATGATACTTCAAATGAGTGCATACCCCTGTATCCGATGGTGTCTATTGCTTTCCCTTCCATTCTACCACCACCCTCTTGGGTATAATCAAAGCTATGCTCTCTAGTTCTTGGCTTTTCAGCTAATAAAATAGACAGACCTTTATGTTTTAAAGATGGATCGGATTCTGTTCTACATAGAACCAAGAGTACATCAGCATATCCTGCAAATGTACACCATGTTTTCACACCATTTATCTTCCAACCACCCTCTGCTTTTGTGGCTGTAACTGATACTCCGGCAACGTCTGAACCAAAGTTTGGCTCTGTCACTGCTACAGCCGCCATAATCTTGCCTTCAGCCAATGAACCGAGCCATTTCATTTTTTGTTCATCAGTGCCACCTTTTAAAATTGCCTTAGAGACGATCTCAGGTCTTGTTATGAGTGATCCTGCAATCCCCAACCCGCCTCGAGAAAGCTCTTCAGTTACTACAAGCATTGATATATTGTCTGGTTTATCGGATGGCTGAATTCCACCATAAGATTCTGGAATACAAAGCCCAAAACATCCCATATCACGCAAGCCCTGGATTATTTCTTCTGGAATCGTTTCATCATTTCTATGAACATGCTCTGCTTGTGGCATTACAACATCTTCAGCAAACTTTTTAAATGTATCTCTAAACAGCTCATGGTCTTCTGAAAGTCCATAAGGTCCTATATGACCATTTTTTAGAATTAAATCAGCAATTTCTGAGTATTTTTCAATTTTTGAAGATTCAAATAAAAATGAATTCACCTCATCATTGTACAATAATTCATATAATCTATGAAAAGTAATGGTATATTCAGTTGGCCTATTGCTAATTTCAGATCGAATATGTGATACAGTTTCGGCTGCAAAAGTTATAGCCATCTTTTTTTCCATATCTGATGTGCCAAAATTTTCATTCCAAGCGTAATCCACATATTTTTCTGCTACTCTTAATTCTGAAGTTATCCATGCTAATTGATAAAAGACCAATTGGTTTTGATCCATTTTTTCAACAGATATTGAATTTTTATCGGAGCATTTATGAGCCAGTCCTTTGGTGATTTCTGTTACAAGACTATTTGCCGCTCCTAAAACTTTGGATACTAAAGTTTTATCCATATTAGCTTCCTCTTTATCTTTTATTATTAGTGAGTATTTATAATACTTTACAATCCAAAATGATTCATGAGAGATTTCTGTCATTTTGAATTTAATAGTTATAATTTTTTAAAGAAATTTCTCAATTTTCCTAAGACAAAAAATTTATCTGTTAGAATAAATTTAATTAAATTATATAACGTCAAAACTTTTAAAAAATATATTAAAAGTCTTATTTGAAGATTTTCATTATGTGGGAGAGAGTTTTAGAGATTTTTTGTTTCTGTTCGGTGGAAATTTGTATTTTTCCAATCTCGGCTAAGCCAATTAATTTTTCTGTCTTATCTATAAACAATAGAGCTTCTTTTTTTAAAATTGTATTTTTGGATTCCTTTGCTTTAGCTTCCATTAAACTTGCAGTAACTCTCTCAAGCTCACTATTAATGGCTGAAATTTCTTCATTAATTTTTTCTAATTCTTGCTGATTCATTATTGGTATAGTACATCTATATATTTTTTTTTCGCTTCTAAATGTTCATTATGTGTTTTAGAAAAATAATGAGAACCATCTGGTTTTACTAAGAAAAATAAATTATCTGATTCCACAGGAGTAAAAGCGGCCTTAATAGCTGGTAGTCCCGGGTTGGAAATAGGTCCGGGTGGATATCCTTTATGCAGGTATGTATTGTAATCAGATTCAATTAATAAATCTTTCTCCAATAATCTTTTTTTAGGCTTTTCGAATAAATATTGAACTGTTGCACAACTTTCAAATGGCATATTTATTTTTAGTCGTTTTTCAAACACTCCAGCCATCAATGGTTGCTCTTCTTTTTTTTTGGCTTCTCTTTCAACAATAGATGCCATGATCACCTTCTTATGAAGTTCTTCTGGTAATACATCTTTAGACTCAGAAATTGTGGATAAATTTTTATAAAATCTTTTTAACATCATCTCAACAATCTTCTCAATCTTGTAGTCGACTGGCATCACATATGTTTCAGGGAATAGATATCCTTCCACACTTTTAGCCGGTATCTTATATTTATTTATAAGTTCTTTATCTTCGGCTACCCTAAAAAAATCGTCTTTCGACTCAATTAATTTTTTATTAAATAAAAGTTCCGCAATTTGTCTGTTATGATAACCTTCCGGGATGGTAAAACTTAACATTTTAACTTTTCCCGAGACAAGCAAATTCATTATCTCAGAAGCTGATTGACCATTATTTAATTCGTAAATTCCATGTTTTATTTTATTAGTATTTCCATTTATTTTAAGTAAAAATAAGAAATATTTTGATGAGCGAATCATATTATTTTTTCTTAATTCTTTAGCTATACTACCGGATCCTTCACCCTCTTCTATTGCTAAATCAAACTTCGTTTGTCCATCACCTGTGGGCTTACTATAAGAACTTATGAGATATCCAATCAATGCAAAAATTAATAAAGATACAACAGGAATCCCGATTAATAAGCCTTTAAAAAAAGACTTTGATTTTAATTTGTTTAGAGTATTATTCAATTATTTTATCTCCATTTAATTTTTTAAAAGGACCCGGATAGATTTCTTTAATTATTCCATTTGAAACTTTTCGGTAAAAACAAGAATAAAAACCCGTATGACATGCTACAACATTTTGATTTACATTGTACACAAAAAAATTATATATTTTGTTATGAAATATTGAAATTATAGTTTGTGTGTGACCACTCTCTTCACCTTTTTTCCATAGCTTTTCTCTTGATCGACTATAATAATGTGCTATCCCTGTGTTTAAGGAAAGATTTAAAGCATCAAAATTTATAAATGCCTGCATTAATACTTCACCATTTTCATTAACAGTAACAACTGGAATTAATTCTTTAAAAAAGTCTTTCCATTCACTAATTTTATAATTTTCTTTATATTCTAAATAATTATTAATAATGAGAATAGAATCACTGTCACAATCTAAAAAATAATTTTCTTCTTGAACTGAATTTTTCTGTTCAACCTTAGAGATTTTTTTAGAGAGTTGATCTTGATAAATTAAAGTAATCAATTTGAATATCCTCTAAATAATTTTCGTTAAACAAACCAAGGATATGTCGTCGGATATTTCTGCATCCCCTCTAAATTCCTCAATGTCTTTAACAATCGATTTTACCATCTCTTCACTCTCCAAGGAGTAATTATTTTTAATAAAATCTAACAATCTAGGCTCTCCATAAATCTTTTCGGCAGAATTAAAAGTTTCAGTTACACCATCTGAATATAAAAATAGTCTATCTTTTTTTGAAAATTGAACCTTTTCGGGACTAAATATAGTAGGCAAAACTCCTAAGAGTCGATCCCCTCCCCGTAATTTAAATTTATAATCAGAACCCCTAAAAACTACTGGGCTTATGTGACCGGCATTTATATATTCAAAAATAGAAGATCTAGAATCGTATATTCCAGCAAAAAGACTCATAAATTCATTACCTGCATATCTTTCCAACAAAAAAGTATTTATATTTTTAAATATAGTTTGCAAGTCTAATTCTTGATAAATTTGATCCTGAACCAACGCTTTTATGGCACTGACCAAAAAACCGCTCCCAACACCATGTCCGCTCACATCACCTAAAAATATCCAGAGTCTATTGTCTGGGGTCTTTATAAAATCCATATAATCCCCAGAGATACCTACTGCTGGGATGGAAATATAACCAAATTCCAGATCCTCAATTCTTTCTGAATCAAAAATGAGAGGATTCACTGTTTTTTGCATAATTTGAACTGTTATTAGGTCTCTTTCCATTTTTTTCTTTTCAACTTCAGAAAGTAGCAGTAAATAATTTTGAATAATTAAATCAGCTAATCTAGTAACTTCTTTTATAAATTTCAATTCACCCAATGAAAAATTTTTATTATTCTTTTTTTCACCAATCAAAAATACAGAGGAAACTTTTTTTCCAGAATCTAAGCCCAACATGGGATAAGCAATTTGAACATTTAACTCTCTTAAAAATTTATGTGTATCTTCTCTATTTCCTGAACCATAAATTAAATAGGATGTAATTGTTATTTCTTTGTTATTGGAAAAGTATTCCCATATGGGAGAATTTTCAGCAATTTTCATAACAGAAATATCTTTAAACTCTACATCAGGAAACCTTTCGGCAGGGACTAAAACTATGACTCTATCAACATTTAATACATCATTTACCCTACGAAGCAATTGTTTTGCGGAGCTTTTCATAGTCATAGGTGATGCTATAGTAGCGGCCATCTCTTCTAATGCACTTGTAAATTTAGTATTTCTATTGAAAGTATAGTACTCAATAATTTCATTTATTAAATTCTTTATTGAAGATGCATAATATAAACTTAATGTTAGGTAAATTCCATTAAATAAATCAAGTATATTTGCAGGTAATATTATCATAAATTGTAATATCTTGAATATTATTATATAAATACTTATTATAAATATTGATAAGAAAAACAAAGTAACTGTGGAATTAAAATACAATTGCTGTTTGATAAATGAATATCTCATAGAGCCATATGCAAAAAAAATAGGAAAAGTAATAAAGATAGAATATATCAAATACCTCAGGTTAGGGTAATCTTTCAAGAGCTCAAAATAAATTATTAAAGATGGAACCATTATCAAAATAAATATAGAGGAAGCTAGAATTGCTTTTTTTATTAGGTGAGAAGATGAATACTTACTATATTTAATTAAATCATAAATAACTACAGAAATAATACCGAATCCAGAAAGTAGATAAAGAAAAAAACCAACTATTAAAATATTATTAAATGTTCTAGGATCATTATTACCAATGTAACCAATATATGTCATTATACTAGCTAAAGCAATTTCGGGTAGTAACCATTTTGAAGTTAAATCTTTTCCTTTTAATCGAAAACTTAAATGCATTACTATAAATGGAAGGGTAAAAAAACAAAAATAAAAAATATAGTGGTACGAATCAAATCCTAAAATAAAAATAGATGATGTAAATAAAAAAGATAAATCTATAAAAAAAGTACTAATTAAAATATCACCAATTAATAAAAAAAACCAAACTGAAGAAAAATAAAATACTATTGAAATAACAAAAAATATTAAAAAATCATAAAAAACTCTATAAACTGAATATAAATTTGATTCAATACTTTCATCTACTGAATCATCAATTTCTAAATTCATTTCAGGTAATTTTTCACCACTTGTTAAATTAAAACTAAGTAATTGATTATTTTGAGTATCTGTATTAGCTATATATCCATTTGGAAATGAATATAAGAATCTCCTAGCTCTTGAAAGATCTAAAAATGATACCATAAATACAACTATAACTATATAAATTATTATTGTAGAAAGTAATAGAATGAAATTCTTCATCGATTATTTTTTTTATCTGGCATTTTTATATTATCTTCTATCTCTTCAATTTTTTTATTAATTGATAAAACCTTATCTTTTTTATAATATATTAATAGACTATCCTGTTTAATATCAAGTGTATATTTCCATCCAACTGAAATTAAATTATCCAATTTTACTTCCGAATCTGTTATTCGAAAATTGAGTCCAACCTGTGTAAATGTAATACGGGTCGAATTTTCTTTAAAACTTCCTATAATCATTTCAAATCCTTCATTCCATGATAATTCTTGTAAAGATTTTTCAGTGAAAATTCTAATCGATTTATGATTATGTTTTTTTCTAACTAAACTTTGTGAGTAATATTTTCCAAGTAAATGCGAAGAAACCAACCCACTACTAAATCTATTTTTTCCGCTTAAAACAAGTAAAACAAAAACATGTCCCTCTTCATCATTTTTAAAGAATTCTAAAATTAAATTAGGATCATTTTGAAATGTTTTAATCTCAATTCCACTAAAAATAGGAACTTTATTAGAAAAAATTTTATCTTCAATTCGAGATGCTACTTCAAATTCATGTTTATATTTTTTATGTATTGCAATTTGAGAAGATAAAATGTGATTATATATTGCCAATGCCGCCTTAGATGAAATAATTCGCATTGTCTTTAAGTAATGTTCATCCGGTATTCCAGAAAGAGATAAAAAACCAAAAAGTTTATCGCGAAAAATAAATGGCAATATGTAGCTAGATTTCAACAATGCAAAATCTTCATTTATATCTGACCTTTCGGCAGTATCAGTTATTGATACCCCTTCATGATTTTGAATTAGATATTCCATTAGTCTTTTATTAACTAAAAATCTCTGATTTTTTATTTTTCTTCTTCTGCCTTTAGTGAATGTATAGGCTTCAAAGTATCCTAGTTGATTAAGAACGGCCAATCTTCCCATTAAACTTCCAGAAGCCTTTACCATATCTGGAAATACATTTCGAATTAAATCATTAATTTCAAATCTTTTGTGTGCAAATCGAAGTGTGAGTGGGTCATCAAATAAATATTCTGATAGTACTTTTTTCTTTAAAAAAATTTCCATATATTCTTGGAGTGGCAAGAAAAAAATTATAGAAGTTATGATTGCACTTATCAGTGATATAATTAACCTATTACTATATACATCTTTTAGTAAATCATTCATAGAATTATATATCAATAACCCTATTGTAATAAAGATTACTCTCGTGAAGAGTAAAATTAAAACAGATTTAACCTTAAATCCAGATGGAATAAAGTTTTGTAAATACTCTTCAAAAAAATCTTTCATTAAGTTGTGTAGTATGCATTTTCTTTTATGTATTCTTCCGTTAAATCACATCCCCAAAATATTGAAGAGAATTCACCCATACCCAAATTTACATCTAAAAAAATCTTTGAATTTTCTTTTAAATAATTCGACATTTTATGCTTTGTAGATTGATCTGCATTTTTAATTTCCAATCCATTCAACTTTAATGATATATTTTCAAATGGGATTTTTTCATCAAAAACTTTTCCAATAGCCATAATAAATCTTCCCCAGTTAGGATCTCCACCATAGATGGCTGTTTTAACAAGAGGAGAATTTAAAATAGATTTACCTATTTTTTTTGCCTGTACTAAATTAGTTGCCCCACTGACTTTAAGTTCAATTAATTTTGTAGCACCCTCTGCATCCATTGCAATTTGTTTCGTCAAATCAATACAAATTTCAGTTAGATATTCTTCAAATTCAGGTTCTTCTAATTCTATACTAGTTCCATTTGACATTACAACCACTGTATCACTTGTAGATGTATCGGAATCTATTGTAAGACAATTAAATGATTTATCCACTGCACTTTTAAGTATACTTTTTAGATCAGAAGTTTTTATATTAATATCTGTTAAAATATAACATAACATGGTAGCCATATTGGGTTCTATCATCCCTGCACCCTTGGCAATACCATATATTACTCCAGTCTTTCCATTTTGATTTATAACTTTATAACTTATCTTTTTCTTTTTATCAGTTGTTAAGATAGCTTCAGCAACTTCTTCTAAATTACCTTCTTTTAATTCAGATTTTATTGTCTTACATGCATTTAAAATTTTATCTATTGGTAATGGAACTCCAATTACGCCTGTAGAGGAGGGCAAAACATCTTCAAAATTTATTTTTAATGAGTTCGCAACAGCTTTACAGATTTCTAGAGCATTTTTTACTCCTTCTTCTCCGGTTGCAACATTTGAATTTTTAGAATTTATGACAATAGCTTGTAGAATACCATTTTTAATGTGCTCTTTACCTACTATAATGGGAGCTCCGGGAAAGTTATTTAATGTAAAAACAGCGGCTGAATGACAGGGGATATTTGAATATATAACAGCGAAATCTTTAGTTGTATCTTTTATACCTATATTCTTCCCCAGAGAATAAAATCCCTTCGGTAACATATGCTAAAATTACTAACCAGAGCTAAGATTGTCAACAGGTAAATTTACTGTAAATGTAGAACCCTCTCCACGGATAGAGGACACGCTCACCCATCCTGAATGGAGTTTTACTATATGCTTGACGATAGAAAGTCCCAAACCGGTTCCCCCTTGATTTCGAGACCTATTAGCATCAACCCTGTAGAATCTCTCAAAAATTCTATCTAGTTCCTTTTCTTCTATACCAATCCCTTGATCCCAAACACTAATTTTAATATATTTTTCTTCTCTTAGAGCTCTCACACCGATTTTACAATTTTCAGGTGAATAGATGGATGCATTTTGAATTAGATTAAGTAAAACATGTTCCATTTGAACCAAATCAGCATACATTATTAAATCATTCGGAATTTCAACAATAAACTTTTGCCCTTTTAATTTCAAAAAACCTAGAATTGTAAATTCAATATTTTTTACTAACTCTTTTAATGAAAACATTTCTGGCTGAAATACCATATTTGCTGTTTCAAGCTTTGAAATTGTAAGCATATCTTCAACTATTCTTATCATTCTGTCTGTATTTCGAAGAATTGCATCTAGGAATTTTTTTTCGTTAGATTTTGGGTTTAACTTTAATTTACTATCAAGTGTTTCTGCATAACCTTTTATCGATGTTATTGGTGTTTTTAACTCATGAGAAGCACTTTGAACAAATTGTTCACGAAGTAATTGTCTCTCTCTATCTTCAGTTTTATCAAGTACTACACCTATATACATTAATGTTTTATCATCCGATTTTAATGAATATAATCTTATACTATAAAATTTTTTATTTAATTCGATATTTATTTTTCCTTCAGTTTCATTTGCTATATGCTGATTTAGAAATTGTAGGATTTTTTTTTCTTTAATGATTACATCTATTGTTCTTGATTGGGATCCCTCAGGAATCAAAAGTTTAGGAATACTTTTATTTTGAAAAAGTAATCTTTTTTCTTTATCGATAGCGAAGACACCTTCTTTTAAATTTTCTAGCAATAAATTAAACTTTTCTTTCTCAATGTTTAGGGCATTAAACTGAAGTTTTAATCTCTCAGACATCGCATTTATTGAAAGAGATAACTCACTCAATTCGGAAATATTAGTCATTATAAATGCTGAGTTAAATTCTCCGGCATTTATCAACCTTGTTCTCTCCTGTAGGGCTCTCAATTGTTCTGTAACACTCTCAGCAATTTTATATGAAATATGAAAAGCAACATAAAGGGAAAAGACTAGATATGAAATAAAAAGAATTATATAGTATGTACTACTAATTATAGTAGTTATATAAAGAACAAAAATTGCTGTTAAAAGTAAAACGACAAGAAATAACCAATTGCTTATTAATATTTTAGAAAAAAAACTACGCATTATTAAAGCGATAACCTACCCCTCTTACAGTTTCCAGTCTATTTTTTTCAATTCCTAATTTATCTCTAAGTCTTTTTATATTAACGTCTACCGCTCTATCAGTAACAAAAATATCATGGCCCCATATTTTATCTAATAACTTATCTCTAGTAAGTGCCACTCCCGGGTTTGACATAAATAAAAACAGTATTTTATACTCCAAAAGTGTTAGATCTATTTCTAGTGAATCGACATATACTTTATGAGCGACTCCATTTAAAAAAACTTTTCCGATTGTAATACTTGAAGTTTTTTCTTCTTCGCTTGGAGTTATGTATCTTCTTAGAACTGAGCGAACTCTTGCCATTAACTCTCTAGGGCTAAATGGTTTTCTAACATAATCGTCCGCACCAAATTCTAGACCTAAGACTGCATCCGTCTCTCCAGTTTTTGCGGTAACCATGATTATAGGCATAGAGTGTTTATCTTTGATTTTTTTACATAAGTCGATTCCACCAATTCCTGGAAGCATAACATCCAAAATGATTAAATCAGGAGAGTTTTTTTCTATTTTTGGCAAAACCTCCAATCCATTTTTACAGGTTGAAACAGTGAATCCTTCTTCTTCCAGGTTAAATTTTATTAACTCTAAGATATCTTCCTCATCATCGACAACCAAAACATTTAATCCATTTTGTGATAAATTCATTTCATTCTCCAAATAGAACTATATTGCTTTTATAAACCCATACTATAGTTTTGTGTCATTACAATACTCTTTAATTATTACAAAATTATTACAAAGATATGAGATTAATATAAAGTTATTAATCTATTAGCTAAAAAATTAATAATTGGAATAATTTAGTAATTAAAGGGAAGATATGAAGATTAAAGAAATCTCCCAATTATTAAAATAACCGGGAGAGTTGAAGATTTATAAATGTGAGGGGTGAAATAAAATCCAACTAAAACTAATTACCAAAATAGAAAATACAGAAGTGAAGGCTAAGCCATAACTTCCGGGAATAACTTCTAGTGTAGCCTCTCCTTTTTCTTCTGTCATAAAGGCACTGACCGTAACTCTCAAATAATAATAGATCGCAATCGCTGAATTAACTACTCCTGCAATCAACAAGACTCTATTCAACGGATTGTCTGATACTGCAATTTTTTGAAAAAGAAATACTTTTGTCCAAAATCCTCCGAGGGGTGGAATTCCACCTAACGAAAAGAAAACAAGCAATAATCCAAAAGCAGTGAAGGGCTTTTGTATCACTAAGGCTTTCAAAGATGAATAGGTGATATTTAATTTTCCATTTTCTAAAAATGCAATCAAAGAAAACCCTGCAATATTCATAAATGCATACATAATTAAATAATAGAGAACTTCATTTTTAGCACCACATGCAATCCCCGCAACGATATAACCCGCATGCGATATGGAAGAATAAGCCAAAACTCTCTTTAAGTTTTCCTGTTTTAAAGCTAATATATTTCCAAATGTCATTGATAATATCGAGATAATTCCAATCAAGTGAGCCCAAAAATTATTTGTATCAACTTCTGGTATATAGGAGTATATTACAAGTAAAAGTCCCATGGCCGCGGCTTTAGGTCCTGAGGCCATAAAACCTGTCATGGTAGTTAATGCTCCCTCATAAACATCGGGAGTCCAAGAATGAAAGGGGAAAAGTGCAATTTTGAAAAAAACACCCACAAAAAACAAACCTAATCCCATTCTAGAATATAAACTTACTTCTGTATTGATTTCAAATTGAAATACAGGCTTTAGGGCTGCACTTAAATTCGTACTACCACTCCCACCAAATAGAAAAGCTATTCCCATAAGCATAAATCCGGAAGAGAATGCACCTAAAAGGAAATATTTCATAGTAGCTTCTAAACTCGAAATCTCATTTTTTGCCATTCCGATTAAGATATATAAGGCTATTGAGAGTAGCTCTAAACCTATAAAGATTACTATAAAATCTCCTCCGGTTGTCATAAAAAACATACCGGTGACAGCAAATAGTATAAGTGGATAAAATTCAGGAAACGTGATACCATGTTGATTTAAAATTCTCGGAGAAGCTATAATTGTCATAAAAGCAGTACCTAAATAAATTGCATTTAAGTATATAGTTATCTCAGATATTCTAATTTGTCCCGAAAAATAGTCTCCGAAACCGGGAGTAACTTTTGATTCAAAATTATAGTATATTCCTACTAACAAAAGAATACCGGTTATAAATCTTAGAACCCTATGGTCATTGGAACTTAAGAAAAATTGAGCTACTAAAAAAATGATTGCTCCTATTATTAAAATAAGAGCGGGAAGTATGGATAAAAAATCATTTAGTTTTGGTATTGAGTGCATTATTTTGTCTCCTCGGGAGCATCATTATGATCGGATGGATGATCGCCTTTCTCATGGGATGGATGGCTTTCGTCATGATGTTCTTCTTTTGGATTCGATATACTTTCATGATTTTCCCCTAAGATAATTGTAAAAGAGTTTGTAAATCCTTTCAATCTATCTTCAAAGCGAGAAACCTGTCCTCCAAGAGATGCATAATTTACTGCCAATTTTCTTTCTTTTTGAATCAATTCTCCCTCTGCATTTTTTACAGAGTTTCTTTCTTCAATTGCAGTAATTGATGCTGAATTTAAATACACTCTTACAGAAGGTTCTAAATATTTAATAAATGTTTTTGGATATATACCAAACCAGAAAATAAGTATAACTAGAGGTATAAGTATTGCAATTTCTCTATTATTCAAATCAGCAAGATGCTCATTGTGCTTGTTTGTTATATCTCCAAATAAGAAGCGTTTTGTAAACCAAAGCAAATAACATGCTGCCCATATAACTCCTGAACCAGCTAAAATTCCTAATAAAACATTAATTTTAAGTGTTCCGAGTAATACAAGGAACTCTCCCACAAAACCATTGGTTCCCGGCAATCCAACACTTGAAAGCATAGCAATCATGAAAAATATTGCGAAGGTTGGCACAACTTTAGCTATTCCACCATAATCGGCTATTAGGCGGGTATGAGTCCTTTCATAAATCATACCAATCATCAAGAAAAGCATACCTGTTGAAACACCATGATTTATCATTTGCATCATTCCTCCCATAACACCTTCTTCAGTGAATGTCATAAGACCTAAGGTACAAAACCCTAAGTGAGATACAGAACTATATGCAATAAGTTTCTTTCCATCTTTTTGAACCATGGCAACCAATGCACCATAGATAATTCCTATGACACTTAGAACCATAATTAATTCTTTGTATTGCAAAGAAATAGCTGGGAAGAATGGAATACAAAATCGTATAAAACCATAGGTTCCCATTTTTAAAAGTACGCCAGCAAGTATTACAGAACCTGCTGTCGGAGCTTCGGTATGTGCATCGGGTAACCATGTATGCATTGGAAAAACAGGTATTTTAATTGCAAAACTTAAGGCAAATGCAAAGAATAAGAATGTTTGGAGTTCAACTGAGAAATTATCCAAATTCATAACTGAAAGTTGCTCTATGGAAACTGTATTTGTTTTGTAGTAGATAATCAAGACACCTGCTAACATGAGAACCGATCCAGCCATTGTATATATAAAAAACTTAACAGCCGCATAGAGTCGATTTTCTCCACCCCAGACCCCAATTAAAAGTGCCATAGGGATTAGCATCAATTCCCAAAATACATAAAATAAAACTAAGTTAGCAGAAGCAAAAACTCCCAAGACTCCAATTTCCAATAATAATAAAGAAATATGAAACTCTTTAATTCTTTTATGAATATAGGTCCAAGAAGCGGCACTAGAAAGAAAAAACAGGAAGGATGTTAAAACAAACAATAACATAGCGATTCCATCCAACCCAAAGTGATAATCTATGGAGAATGTATCACTAATTTTAATCCAATTCTTAATTTGATGAACAAATTGCAAACTAGACTGAGATGGATCAAAACCAATAATTATAGGAAGACTGAGCATAAATGATAGTAATGTCACAAATAAACTTACCCATTTTATAGCAGTATCACTCTTGAGAAGGGGAATGATAACAAGTCCCAGGATTGGTGAAAAAATAACGATTGATAGAATTGAATCTGGCATTTACTATCAAGCCCCCTTAAAAAATACGTAATATAATACAAAAAATGCACCCATAACAATATACAATGCATAATCCCCAACGACCCCTGTTTGGAGTCTTCTGATTCCATCAGAGAGAGTTAAGAATAATTTACCAACTCCAACCACTGCCCCATCAATAAACTTTTTATCCCAGTCTGCAAGAGCATCTGAGATTTCAATTAATGGATTTATAATATAAGCCTGAAAAATCTCATCTACATAGTATTTATTGTAAATTACCTTGGTTAATCCCTTAAATCCTTCATCAGCAGGTGGTACCATTCCTTTTCCGATAAAAAAGGTTCTAGCTAAGACTATCCCTGTAAGAGCAATACCAACTGATAAAACCATTAGTAAAATCTCGGTAGATTCGCTCATGTGATGAGGTTCTTTAGTGATACCCCAAGCCTGAATCACAGTTTCTCCCTGAGAAAAGATTGGCTTAAAGAAATCATCGAGAATATGAACTCCACCGAATAATACATGTGGAACCTGTAAAAGTCCAGCGAAAGCCGCTCCAATAGCCAATACCATTAGAGGAAATGTAATACTAAAAGGAGATTCATGTAAATGATGTTTTACGTGATGATCAATTCTTTCTTTCCCATAAAATGTTAAAAATACTAAGCGAAACATGTAAAACGCTGTGGTAAGTGCACCTAGAAACCCAAGCCCCCAAAGTAGAGGTCCAATTCCATGATGCCCAAATGCTTTTTCTAAAATTAAATCTTTTGAGAAAAAACCACTGAATGGAGGAATACCAGCTATTGCCAAAGTTCCAATCATAAATGTAATCCAGGTAATTTTCATGTAATTTTTTAGATTACCCATATTTCTCATATCCTGCTCATGATGCATGGCATGAATTACAGAACCCGACCCCAAGAACATAAGCGCCTTAAAAAAAGCATGTGTCATTAAGTGGAACATTCCAGCTGTGTATGCCCCAACTCCCATTGCTAAAAACATATATCCCAATTGAGATACAGTTGAATAGGCCAATACCTTTTTAATATCTGTCTGATAAAGTCCAATTGTTGCCGCAAAAAGAGCTGTAACAGCTCCAGTGATAGCAATATAATCACTGGCAATTTCTGCCGCCATAAAGATAGGATTGAGTCTGGCTATCATGAAAACACCCGCTGTAACCATTGTAGCGGCATGGATCAATGCAGATACAGGAGTAGGCCCTGCCATAGCATCGGGTAACCATACATACAAAGGTATTTGAGCTGACTTCCCGATGGCACCGATAAAGAATGCAAAGGCAACCCAATTTATTATTTCTTTAAAGGGTATCGCAGTTGGTAAAGCGGCGATTACATCGGTATAAACCACGCTTCCTGTATACCAATATGTTAAAAAAATACCCACAGCAAAGCCAACGTCCCCTATTCTATTGGTAATAAAGGCTTTCATTCCAGCATTTGCCGCTGATGATTTATGATAGTCAAATCCAATCAATAGATAAGAACAGACCCCCACTCCTTCCCAACCAAGAAACATTAAAACTAAATTATCACCCAAAACAAGGTTAAGCATGGAAAATATAAATAAATTTAGATACACAAAGAATCGATTGAATCCTTCATCTCCATGCATATAACCCATACTATAAACATGAATAAGAGAACCTATCCCTGTAATAATAAGAGTCATGTAGAGGGAAAGTTGATCGACCTGATAGGCAAAATTAACCTTAAAATTACCTGCATGAATCCATTCTAAAAGCAAGAAATTATAAGGTTTCGTTGCATGCATTGGATCATACTGAAATAAGGCCCCAACCGTTATGAAAAAGGGAATGGCTACCGCAGAAATCCCTATGATTGCCGCAAGTGTGTGATTTAACTTTCGATAGAGGAATCCATTGATCAAAAAACCAACCAAGGGAAGGAGTATAACAAGATAAAACAAATCTAACATAAAATTACCACTTTAATAGATTGATTTCATCCACAAAGACAGTCTTTTTGTGTCTGTGGATTGCAATAACAATAGCCAAACCAACTGCCGCTTCTGCGGCGGCTATAGCCATTACGAAAAATACTATTACTTCTCCTCCTATGTTACCCATAGCTTTAGAGAAGGATATAAAAACTAAATTTACAGAGTTTAACATTAGTTCTACGGACATAAAAATCACAACCGCATTTCGCCTTAATAATACACCCAAGACTCCAGTTGCAAACATAGTAACCGCTAAAGTCAAATAGTAAGTTAACGGAACACCAGAAATAATTGTATTCAAAATTTTTTCCCTCTTTATGTGTTAGGATTATTCAATTTTTCTCTTTTTGCAATAACAACTGCGCCTATTACAGCCGCTGTTAATAAGATAGAAACCAATTCAAAAGGTAATAAATAATCCAGAAATGTGGAAGCACCGACACTGGCAGTATTACCAGTAACTTCAATACCCTTATTTTGACCATCTTGAATCATAAAAGAATAACTCTCTACTGGTTTCCCATTTCCTATTTCTGGATTATAATTTACAGCGGCGACCAAAAGAACACCATACATAAATACGAGTATTACAATTCCAGCCTGCTTGATGGGACTTCTCCAAATTTCCAAGTTAGTCTCTTCTCTTAGTGAAAGTAGCATGATTACAAAAATCACCAAAACCATGATTGCTCCCGCATATACTAAAACCTGCATTGTAGCTATAAAAATTGCATTCATCACAGCGTAGATACCGGCCAGAGCAAAAAAAGAAAGCACAAGAGAAACGGCTGATATAACGGGATTTTTATGAAGTACTACCGATAAAGATGACCCCAAACAAATTCCAGCAAAAATTAGGAATAATAGAGGCTGAGGATTGGATAGATCTAATTCCATATTAAAATTTAATTCCTTCCATATTTATTTCCAATAAACAACATAAGTTGCTGCTAAAACAATATTTGCCAATGCCCATGGTATTAGTTTTTTCCAACCAATACTCATCAACATATCATATCTAAAACGGGGTAAAGTCCATCGAACCCACATAAAAGAAAATGCAAAAAAAACAACTTTTAAGAGAAAAAATGCAATACCCAAACCATGAAAATCGTTACCCAATCCAAATGGTACATTGTATCCACCGAAAAATAAGAGTGTTACAACAGTACTCATCGTTATCATATTCATATACTCCGCTATAAAAAAGAGAGCAAATTTGAATGCACCATATTCAGTATGAAAGCCTACAACTAATTCTGATTCCGCTTCTGCGAGATCAAAAGGAAGTCTATTTGTTTCAGCAAACATAGCTACTGAGAAAATCAGAAACGCCATAAATCCGGGGAGGGTAAAAACAAACCATAAATCTTTTTGAGCATTGTTAATATCTGTTAATCTTAAGGATCCAGCCATTAAGACAATAGCTGTCAAGGAAAGTCCCAAAGGAAGTTCATAACTAATCATTTGAGCTGTTGCCCGAATCGATCCCATTAAGGAATACTTGTTGTTTGAGCTCCAACCTGCAAGTATAACTCCATAAACCGACAAGGAGGAAATTGCTAAGAGAAAAAGGATTCCAGTATCAGGATTTGCAACTTGTAGATCTACATCAGTAAAACCAACCAAAGAAGATAGAAACTCAGGTAGTTGAAATCTTCCCCCAAAAGGGATAATTGCCCAAGCCATAATTGCACAACTAACAGAAATAGCAGGAGCTATAAGGTAAGTGATTTTATTAACCTGAGAAGGAAAAACTTCCTCTTTAGTTAAAAATTTAATACCATCCGCCAGAGGTTGGAATAACCCTAATGGACCCGCCCTATTAGGACCCCTTCTATCCTGAATAAAAGCAGCTACTACCCTTTCTGCTAATGTATAATAAGCACAAGCAGTAATTATTACAAAAAATAATAAACCGCTCTTAACTGCCCAAACTAAGATTAAATTTAGATCCATGGAGTTCCTTATGCTACGTGTTTATTTTCTTTTTGGAGTCTTGATTCAAATTCACTTCTAAACTTTTGAATTGTAGGACGAACTGCACCAACACAAGCATCAGCTAGAGGGCAAATTGTCGTTCCCCCCTCCATATTGACTGTTAGTGACAATATCAAATCAAGGTCTTTTTGAGAACCATGACCATCTTTGATTTTATGAAGCAATCCAGCTACCCAATGTGTACCTTCTCTGCAGGGAGTACATTGTCCACAGGATTCATGAGCATAAAACTCAGCAAGTCGGAAGGTGGATTCAACTATATCATTGTCTTCGGACAGGACAATTACCGCTCCACTTCCGAGCATAGTTTTATGATCGGCCATTGATTCAAAGTCCATGTTGGCTGTTTCACATTCTTTGGCTGTTAAAATAGGGACAGATGAGCCGCCAGGTATGATTCCTCTGAGAGTTTTTCCGTCTTTCATTCCCCCACAAAGTTCGTTGATTAGAACCATTAAGGGCGTACCAAGAGTTATCTCATAGACTCCGGGTTTTTTTACTGGTCCTGAAACGCTAAATAATCTTGTTCCCGTAGATTTTGCCGTACCCATTTTAGCATACCACTCTGAGCCATTTTGAATGATATGAGTTACAGCTGAAAATGTTTCTACGTTATTTACAACAGTAGGACACCCATAAAGTCCGGCAACCGCAGGAAAAGGTGGCTTTAATCGAGGATGACCTCTTCTACCTTCTAATGAATTAATTAATGCTGTCTCTTCTCCACATATATAAGCTCCAGCACCCTGATAAAGTGCCATTTCTAGATCATAACCTGAGCCCAAAATATTTTTTCCCAATAGACCTGCAGCATAGGCTTCATCAACTGCTGCTTGCACTCTTTCGATAGAAAGGGTATACTCCCCCCGAATATAAATATAAGCATGGTGGGCATCGATTGCTTTTGCGGCAATAATCATACCTTCTACCATTTGATGAGGAAGCTCTTCTAACAAAATCCTGTCTTTAAATGTTCCGGGTTCCCCTTCATCTGCATTACAGACTAGGTACTTGGGTTTAGGATTTTTTTTATCAATAAAACTCCACTTCATTCCCGTGGGAAAGCCTGCACCACCCCTACCCCGTAATCCAGATTTTTTAATTTCATCAATTAATTGATCGGATGTCATTGAAGTTAGAGCTTTTTTGGCGGCTTCATATCCACCCTTTGATTTATAATGAGCAATTGTATGGGAGTCTTTTTCTCCTCTATACTTTGTTAGAATTTTTGTTTCAGTCATTTTCTACTCCAATGAGTTGATAATTTTATCAACTTCTTCTAGTGTAAGATTTTCATGGTACTTTTCATTTATTTGCATCATAGGAGCATACCCACAAGCTCCTAAACACTGTACTCCAGTAACTGTAAATTTTTTGTCAGGAGTTGTTTCTCCCTTCTTAATAGAGAACTTTTTGCAGAGATGATTGGTTATATCATCATTGCCCATTATATAACAGGATATATTTTCACAGATTTGTATGTGATACTTCCCAACCGGTTTTTTGTTATACATTGTATAGAATGTAGCCACTCCATACACATGAGAAAGTTCAATAGGTGAACCTATTCGATCGGCAATGTATTTCATATTTTCTGAATCTACAAAGCCCAGATCTGTTTGCACCAAATACAAAGTTGGTAAGATTAGTGATCTTTTATCCGGAAACATGGTTTGTAACTTTTGAAATCTTTTTTCGGATGTATCGGAAAATTTATAACTCATTAACAGTCAAGCTCCCCTGCTATTACATTTAATGAACTCATTGTAGCGATTGAATCAGCCAATAACCCACCCTTTACCAAATCGGGAAAAGATTGGTAAAACCAAAAACAGGGTCTTCTGACATGCACTCTCCAGGGAGACTTCTCTCCTTCAGAAACTATATAAAAACCAAGCTCTCCATTTGCAGCTTCCGTTGCAAAGTACTGCTCTCCTACAGGAACCTTTACTCCATGCATGATAATTTTGAAGTGATAAATTAACTCTTCCATACTTGTATAAACTTTTTGCTTTTCGGGCAAGAATATATGAGGAAGATCTGCATGATAATTCCCGGATGGAATATTATCGACCAACTGCTCTATTATTCGAATTGATTGATACATTTCTTCGGCTCGAACCAGGGCTCTATGAAGGACTGATCCATCTTCTCCTATCGGAACATCAAAATCGACTTTATCATAGAGCATATATGGTGTATCCTTGCGGACATCATGATCCACACCTGCAGCTCTTAAATTTGGTCCGGAGTAGCCATATGCCAGTGCTTCTTCAGCAGAAATTCCGCCAATACCAGCTGTTCTTTCATTGAAGATTTTATTTCGAAGTAAGAGATCTCTAAATTCATCTAGGGCGGGCTTTAAACCTTTGGTAACCATCTTAACTTCGGAAGCAAACTCTGGATAGATATCTCTTTCCATTCCCCCCACCCTACAAAATGTTGTAGTCAGTCGAGCGCCTGTTAATTTTTCAATGATAGTATAAATATTTTCTCTATGATGAAACATGTGTAGCATTCCGGAGAATGCACCTAAATCTACACCCAAAATACCCTGGCAGATAATATGATCCATGATTCGGGAGAGTTCGGAAATAATCATCCTTACATAAGTAACTCTATCGGGAACCTGAATTTGCATTAAATTTTCAACCGTCAGAATCCAACCTATATTGTTGAGGGGAGTGGAAACATAATTCATTCTGTCAGTGCAGACCAAAAATTGGTTGTAGTCGTATTTTTCACCCAATTTTTCGAAACATCTATGTACGTATCCAATGACTGCTTCCGTATCTACGATCCTTTCTCCATCTAACTGAACAACGTTTTGCAGGATTCCATGGGTTGCAGGATGGGAAGGTCCAAGATTGACTAATGAATGCCCTTCGGGTAGATTATCAAATTTACCTCGAAATCGACTGGCTGTTTTTTCGTAAATTGCCATAGAATTATTCCTCCTGATGAATATGAAGTAAGTCAGATATTAAATAATCTTGTCCAAATCCCTCGAGCGGAAAATCTTTTCGAAGAGGATGTCCCTGGAAATTGTCGGGAAGGATGATTCTGTCCATGTATGGATGATTGATAAATTCTATCCCAAAGAGATCAAAGATTTCTCTCTCCGGCCAATTTGCACCTTTAAAGAGAGAGGTTATACTATGAATCCCTTCGCCATCTTCGATAGCGGCTTTTAGCATGATTCGAAAGTGCTTATTTGATGGACTTTTAAGAAGATAGCAAAGCTCAAATCTTGGATTTCTTTTACCTAACCAGTCAATTGCCGTTAAATCATTTAAAAAATCAAATTTTAACTCGGAGTCTTCTTTTAGTGCCTTGATTACTGGCACCACTCCCTCGGATTTAATGGAATAGGTAGGAATATTTGAATTGATTGGCTCAGACTTTAAAACAAATTGGGATAGTTTAGATTGGAGAAAATTCTCTACTTTTTCTTTCATCGTACAATTAGAGGCCTGTTCCTCTCATTAATTTCTTCTATTTTTCTTTTTATTTCAGTTCTTCTGGCTTCGAGTCCTTGTGTTTTTACCTTTTCTTGGAGTCTAATCAATGCATCCATGATTGCTTCGGGTCTAGGTGGACATCCGGGAATATATATATCCACAGGTAAAAATCTATCGATACCCTGAACAACTCCATATGTATCAAACATCCCGCCAGAGGAAGCACAAGCCCCTACGCTCACTACATACTTTGGCTCAGATAATTGGTCGTAGATTTCTCTTAATACGGGAGCCATTTTGTATGTAATTGTACCCAAAACTAAGATCATATCTGCCTGTCGGGGAGAAAAAGAGGGTCTTTCTGCACCAAATCTAGCTATGTCATTATCGGAGCAAGCAGTTCCCATAAATTCAATCCCACAGCATGCTGTAGCGAATGGATAGGGCCATAATGAATAACTCTGTCCCCAGTTAACCATAGCATCCAAATTGGCAACCTGTGCCATATCACCCAGAGTTTCACCGGGTTTTCTAAGAATATCTGTTAATCCCATTCCAAAGCTCCTTTTTTCCAAATATAATACAATCCAACTACAAGAATACCAATAAAAGTGAACATTTCTAACAATAAGAATGATCCCAGACCAGCATTTTTAAAATTAATCAAACTAACTGCCCATGGGTACAAAAAGACCGCTTCAATATCAAAAAGTATAAATAAAACGGCTACCAAGTAAAATTTAATATTGAAGACACCCCTAGCATCTCCATAGAAAGGAACTCCACATTCAAAGGTT
The DNA here is from genome assembly GCA_947458405.1 of Leptospiraceae bacterium. Classification (GTDB taxonomy): domain Bacteria; phylum Spirochaetota; class Leptospiria; order Leptospirales; family Leptospiraceae; genus JACKPB01. The sequence continues at coordinate 32,387 of CANGZW010000010.1, read as the reverse complement.
CCTTGTGTTTTACTTTTTTTACGAGGGCTTATTAATAAAGCCAAACTGAGTATTACTACGGAAAATCCTAATGCTAAAATTAGCTGAACTACAATCGGACCTAATCCATCGGGGGTAACGCCTATGCCCATTCAATTTTCCTCCAAAACCTGATGATTCTTTCAGAAATAGCCAAGTCAAGCAATAATCATTCTTTCCAATAAAAAAAAGAAATATTTGTATTTCTTATGGACTTTTCTAAGGTTTTCTTTCAATGCTACCAACTATCGGAATAAAATGATGACAACTACAATCCTAATTGTGGACGATCAACCCCAAATTTCAAAAATTTTAAATGATGTACTAACCAAAAAAGGATACTCTACAGTAATGGCTTTTAATGGAGAAGCGGGATACCAAAAGGCCATGGAAATAAAGCCTGACCTAATTATTATGGATATAATGATGCCAGTACTATCCGGATTCGATTCTGCCAAAAAAATAAAATCCCATCCAGAGTTGAATAGTATTCCGATTATTTTTTTAACCGCCAAAGGACTCGACTCAGACAAAGATGAGGCAGATAAATTAGGAGCTGTTGGTTTTGTAACCAAACCATTTTCTCCAAAATCATTATTGGCACTTGTAGAAAATATTCTTGGAAATACATAAATTAAGTTTAGATAGAAATTAGCGTACTACGTTTTGTTTTTGATCTTTTTCCTTTTTTTAAATTATGTTTTACTAATAATGAATACAAATTTGAATCGTATCAGAGTAAATTATAATATTATTTTTTAAAAAAGAATAGACAAATAAAAAATATTATTATCACCTGTTACCGTTGGTTTTAACTATAAAGTTTGAAACTAAATTAACCTTCTAAAAATTAAATATTCGGATTAAAAAATGGAAAATGTACTATATAAAATGGCAAACTACCCTCAAAACTCTTATATAATTTTGGAGGGTGAAAAAAAATCTCAACAATTTTATATAATCAAAGAAGGTAGAATTAATCTAAAAAAAGACTTTCCCGTTGCCGGAGAAAAAGCAAGTGAAGTGATTGGACCTGGAGATTTTTTTGGTGTTGTTTCAGCTATGAGTCAACTCCCCCAAATTGAATCCGCTTTATCTCTGACTCCTGTAGTACTAATTGCTGTGAGTTTTACAAAATTTGGAGAATTGATCCAAAAAAATTCTCCTCTTGCGATGAAGATAATTAGATATTTTTCTAAGAAGCTCCGACAATTTGATGATAAAAATCCAGGCACCAGACCTACATCAATAAGCTCACCCGATAATTTAAATATTATCTATAATCTAGCTGAATATTATATAAATTTAGATCAGAAACAAGCTGCTATTTATATGTTACAAAGCTATCTCAAACACTCACCAGAAGGTGAATTTGTTGAGGATGCTAAAATTAAATTAAATGAATTGGGGGCTAAAGAGATTTCTTATGAGGAAGCAAAGGGAACAAATAGAGTTTTTGAAAAAGACCAGATGGTATTTTGTGAAAATGAACCCGGAAATGATCTATATATCGTTCAAAGGGGAAAGATTCGTATTACTAAGCTAATTAATAATGCGGAAGTGCAGTTAAACATAATGAAACCGGGAGATATTTTTGGAGAAATGGCACTCTTAGAAAATAAGCCCAGATCTGCTTCCGCTTCTGCCCTAGAAGAAGCTGAATTATTAGTAATTAATAAACAAAACTTTGAAGTCATGACTCAAAAGCAACCCCAACTCATGACTAGAATTATCACAATATTATCTGAAAGAATATGGAACGCTTATAGAAAAATATTGAATTCTAACTTAAATGATACCAACTCTAGAGTATTAGATATGCTAATGATATTAGTCGAAAAGAGTAAGGTTAAAATTGGAAGTGGTACTTTTGATTTTGAAATCAATTTTGCAGATCTCTTTAAGATGATAAGTATTTCTGAAGACCTGGATAAATTTGCACCTAAGTTTGTAAATACTTTTAAATTTATTAAATTTGAAGAAGGGAAGATTATGTGCAATGATCTAATGGCATTAGAAAGGCATGTTACTGTAATAAGAACTAAATTAAAAGAGCAAAAAGTATTACTATAAATTAAACCTGACCGGGAAAATCTCCCGGCTTTGTTCTCCATCTTCTGTGTACCCAAAAATATTGATCGGGAAATTGTCTTACTTCACTTTCTAAAGTCTTGGTCCATTTTTCAGTATAAGCCCGTATTGCAGTATCCCTATCAGGATAATCTTTTTTATTGATGATGCCCAAGTCATTCACTCTAATTATTACCTTTCCATTTTCACCACTCAAAGTACTATATACTAACATTTTTGATCCTGTAAGGTATGCCATGAGCGCAGGACCTTGAAAAGTAGAGGCTTTTCTATTTAAAAAATCAACAAAAATTCCTGCTTTTCCTGCATTTTGATCGGATCCAAATCCAACCCAATATCCATTTTTCAACATTTTTACAACTTGAGGAGAATCCTCCATAGGGACTAATTTAATACCATTGTTTTCTCTTAATTTACGTAGCCATTTATCTATGTAGGGATTTCTAATTTTTTTATAGATACCAGCCCCCTTCATTCGAACACCCATGGATTGAACCAAAATCTCCCATGTTCCTAAGTGTCCTGAAATGAGAACTACCCCTATACCCTCTTCGATAGTTTGTTTTTCTATTCTCAATGAATTTTCGTCGTACACAAAATACTCATCCATCCATTCTTTTGTAAGACGTGGAGCCCATAGAAATCCCGCTAATAAATTACCCAAATGAAGAAAACTTTTTTTCGTTAAGATTAATCTATCCATTTCGCTTAGTTCTGGAAATGCGTATGAGATATTTTCATAAGCAATTTTTCTATGTTTTTTGGCTATTGGATACAATAACATAACAAGCCCTCTACCATAAGATAAACAGGTTTGGTAGGGTAAAAACTTAAATGGCAAATAAAATAGATATGCCAGAAAAAAACTAATTAAATAAGTGATGTGTTTCAATTTTAAAAATAATTCCTAAATTCGTTTGAGATCCTACAAGAAAGAATTGAGTTTAAGCTAAAAAATGCAATAGAATTTTTTTTTCAATACAGATTGCACTCAATAAGGAACTCCCAGAAAAAAAAGTCCACATTCTCTTGCTGATAAAAAATCAGTGGTTGCATCTCCTATAAAAATACATTTTGATTTCTCTAAATTGTAATTTTCTAAGAGAATATTGATAATCTGAGGCTTAGCCATAGGACTGCCCTTTACTTCCCGAAAATATGAATCCCACTTTCTAGCATTCACTATCTCATTAAGCTCAATTTCGGGAGTTCCTGAAACTATAAATATTGGTATTTGCTTATGAAATTCTATTGCTAGAGAAATCATGGGCTCAATCGCGCTTGCTTGTATTACTTTTTCTTTGACTAATTCTGCAAATTTATCAGCTAATATATTCAGTTGAGATACAGGCAATGAAAACTTTTGCAATACATGTTGGATTTTTCTATATCTATCTATGCCCCCATTTGCTAAATGATAATTTGTTATTTCTTTAACAACATCATCTCCAAATGGGCGAAATATATCTTGGTATGCTTTTAATTTTAATGGCACAGAATCTACCAAGACTCCATCAAAATCAAAAAAAATAGCAGATCTATTCTCTTTTTTGAAATTAAAAGGAAGAGTAAAATTTTTCATCCTTATTGTTTTATTTTATTAATGAGAGCCTTCCACCATCTCTCAATAAAATTTTCTTCTGTCAGAACAATTAATTGCCCTAATTTAGGAGTCAAAAGATTGATATTTTTTAATTTAGAATATTTTTCTAATTCTTCAATTGGCTCATACCAATCATGTAGGGAGAGAGCAAACATTCCCCAATGCACAGGAACAAGATTTTTACCTTTTAGGTCTAAAAATGCCTGAGCAGTTTCTTCTGGTAGTACATGTACTGCCCTCCACATTTGATTGTATTGCCCATTTTCAATAAAGGTTAGATCAAAAGGTCCATACTTATCACCTATTTGCTTAAAATGTATATCATAACCAGAGTCTCCACTGAAATACAAAGAATTTTTTTTGTTACGAACAATCCAGGATCCCCAGAGTGTTTTATTACTGTTCGATCCAGTTCTACCTGAAAAATGCTGGGCGGGAGTGCAAATAAATTCTAGCCCATCCTTTTCAATTGATTGCCACCAATCTAATTCAGATAATCTATCCTCCTGAATCCCCCAACCTTTAATGTGAGATGTTACACCTAGGGGTGCAATAAATTTAGTCGATTTATTTTTAAAATATTTGATGGTTTCCATATCCAAATGATCATAATGATCATGCGATATAATAATATAATCTATATTGGGAAGCTCAGTAAGTTTTAAAACAGGTGCCTGGAATCTATTTATAAATAAACTTACTGGAGATGCATTGGAAGAAAAAATGGGATCAAAAAGTAAGATTTTACCCCCAAAATTGACCATAAATGTTGAATGACCAAACCAAATAAATGATATTGAATCGGATTTTTGTAAAAAGATATTTATATTAGGTTTAATCTCGGGAAGTTTTTCCTTTGGATAGCGTTCTTCTTTTCCAAAAATATAAGCATTAATTAATTTCCAATAACTTAAATCATTCCTCATTTCAGACAGTAAATCTGACCTTCTGTTGACGAATATTTTCTCCTCCATATTGTATTGAGGGGAAGATTGTATTTTTTTTAAATGCTCGCCTTTGGGGTCTGTACCGAAAGCGGAACAGGCTATAAATCCTATTATAATATAAATAATTATTATATACTTTGTTATATTTTTCATTTTAAATTTCCTTATACTTTTCCCATTCCAACCATCTATTGATTCCATTTTTAAATCTTTCCTTAGTTTCACCAAATCCAACACGAATATATCCTTCCATTTCAAAATTAGTTCCGGGTAAAACAAAAACATCACAATTACCATACAAATTATCTGAATATTCTTCCGAGGAAATTCCATCTTTTAATTTAGGAAATGCTACTAATCCACCAGAGGGCGGAATCATTGAATCAATGGAAGAAATTGATTTCAAATTCTCCAAAAAATATCTTTGATTCTCTTTTAGTATAGAGATTATAAGTGGAAGAATTCTAGCTTTATTTTTTAATAATTTTAGGCTTAAAAATTCACTTATAGGATTTACTGTATGCGTTAAATAATCCTTGAAGGATCGCATTTTAGAAATAATTTCTTTATTTCCAACAATCCACCCAATTCTAAGTCCTGTAGTACCGAAACTCTTAGTAATTGATCCAGTTGCAAATGTATTTTTTCCTTGGTAACCCGTTCTTCCCATGCCGTTTTCATTATCTAAAAATCTATAATGTTCATCAAAAAGTATTACCCTTTCATATTTTTTTGCATAAAAATTTATTTGATCCCAATCTTTATCGTCAAATGTAATCCCTGTTGGATTGTGTGGATGATTTAATATTACAAGATCTGACTCCTTAAAGAGTTTTTCAAAATTTTTTCCATTAAAAATATTAACCGGATTTAATATACCCCCACAGAGAAGAGGAATTTCATAAAGAGCTTGAAATGCTGGAGAAAAATACCCAACCTTATCTCCTTTTTTAATAATTGATCTAAAAAAAATATAGAGTGCCTCAGAAGTTCCGGTAGTAACTAATATTTCGTCGAGGTCGATATTCCCATACAAACTAGAGATTTCCCTTCTTAAATCCTCCATTCCCCTATTGGATGAATCTTCCAAACTGATTTGTTTAAATTCGTCCATTTCCAATTCTATAAAATTAAAGATTTCACCTAGCTTGAAATTTTTAAACCCACTTTCGCCTAAATTACAGGAAGAGATTTTTCGGTATTTTTCCAATCTATCTTCTATAAAAAATTCTCTCGGTAGCATATATAAAACCAATCTAAAAGGTTGATGGTTTCAAAAAACAACATTTTAAAACAAAAATTACGTTTTAAATCCTCAAAAGACTTGTTTTCATAGTCCACTCTAACAACATAGAAATTAAAATAAATGTTTTGCTAAATTTTAGAAGTAATACAATTTAATTTTTGGAGGGAATCAATGAAAAATAAAAAAAAGATCTTCACGAAGGAAGACTTAATACAGGCCTGGACTAAAGCCCCCTTTTCTGAAAAAATATCTACGGAAGCTCTATCCGTTTTAGAATCCTATAAAAAAGGAGAAAAATCTAAAGAAATAGAAGCCTTTACAAATCCTCTTGAATTTGGAACTGGAGGGATCAGGGGAGTCCTTGGAAATGGTGTAGGAAGAATGAATGAATATACCATTGGAAGAGCAGCACATGGACTTTGTAAATTTCTTTCTAATAAATATAAAAAATCTACCATTGTAATTGCCTATGACTCAAGAAGAAGGTCAAAAGAATTTGCAAGTATCACAGCAGGTGTTGCAGCAGGTTATGGAATTTATGTAAAAGTATTTCCAATTCCAACTCCAACTCCAATGTTGTCTTACGCTGTAAGACAACTAAAAGCTCAAGGAGGAGTTGTCATTACAGCATCTCATAATCCTCCTGAGTACAATGGATTCAAAGCATACCTAGAGGATGGGGGACAATTAGTTCCTCCCGATGATGCTAAGATAATTGCATCTATTGATAATATCACAGATTGGAATGATGTAGTTTTTACCGATCCAAAATCTACAATTTATAAAAAGTTTGTTTCAGAGGTTGATAAGTCTGTTTTTGAATCATATAAGAAAAAAGTACTCTCATCTCTTGTATATAATGGGAAAAAATTAACAAAAGAAAGATCTAAACTAAAGATAGTGTACTCCCCCCTACATGGCACAGGAGGGGTTTACATGAAAAGTTTTTTAAAAGATGCTGGATATAAAAATGTTTATATAGTTCCAGAACAGGAAAAACCAAATGGAGAATTTCCTACAGTTAAGTATCCCAACCCAGAAGAAAGAGATGCCCTGGCACTTTCCATTGAATTCTCTAAAAAGAAAAAAGCTGATATCTTTATAGCAACAGATCCGGATGCTGATAGACTCGGTATTGGTGTTAAGAATAATAAGGGAGATTACATTCTTCTAAATGGCAATCAAATAGGAAGTGTTTTATGTGCATACCTTGCCGAAAAAATAAATTCCTCTAAACCAAAGTTTGATTATCATATATTCAAAACTATAGTTACAACTGATTTACAATCAAATATAGCAAAGTTAAATAAATTAAAAATTAAAGATGTGTTAACTGGCTTTAAGTATATAGCCAATGAAATGAATAAAATAGCAAAAGACAAGAAGAAGAAATTTTTATTTGGAGGGGAAGAATCCTATGGCTATTTACCCGTAGAATTAGTGAGGGATAAAGATTCACTCTCTTCCGCTCTATTGCTTTTAGAAATCATCTCAGAAAAAAAGGACTTACTTGCCTATTTAGATGAAATTTACTTAAAATATGGATTGTATTTAGAATCTTTGAAAAGTATAAATCTCGAAGGAGAAGCAGGAAAAGCAAAAATCAACGAGAGCCTTGAAAAACTTCGTACTACAAATTTAGTTGGATTAGAGATAGGAAAACGAAAAGTTATAGCAGTGTTGGATTATAAGAATAAAAAAGTATCCGGTGAGGCAAAGTCATCTGTATTTTCTGGACTGCCCTCCGCAGATGTAATACAATTAATTTTATCGGATAATGCTAAATTGACAATTCGTCCCTCGGGAACAGAACCAAAGGTAAAACTTTACTCATCCTTTCAATCTTTTCAATCACCAAAAAAAAGAGATGAAATTGATGAGTTAAAAAATACTCTAAGTCAAGAAATTAAAGAAGCAGAAACAACTTTTATGAAAATGGCAGGTTTAAATGTCTGAAATACAGTTATCTTCAAAAATTGAAAGTATAAAAGAAAAAACAAATAAGTATGTACTCGGAACCTATAATCGTTTTGATATAGCTTTTGAGTATGGAGTTGGAGAACTTTTATTTGATGTAAATGGAAAACAATATATTGATTTTCAGAGTGGAATTTCCGTTACAAACCTCGGACACTCAGAAGCTGATATTATTGATGCACTACGAGAACAAGCTGATAAACTTTTTCACACTTCTAACCTCTTTTACTCATCCGAACAGGCTGATTTAGCAGAAGTTTTAATCGTAAATAGTTTTCCGGGCAAAGTATTTTTCTGTAATTCAGGAACTGAAGCAAATGAAGGCGCAATTAAAATTGCGAGAAGACATGCTGTTTCGAAGGGTATAAAAGATCCCGTAGTACTCACAATGAAGGGTAGCTTTCATGGTCGAACTACTGGAGCAATGAGTATGACAGGTCAATATAAAGTCAGGGAAGGATTTGGAGATTTACTTCCGGGATTTGATTATATTGAAGAAAACAATATAACTCACCTAATTGAAATGTTCTCAAAATATAAGGGGAGAATTTCAGCTGTAATTACAGAACCGGTTTTAGGAGAATACGGAGTATTGCCTCTCAGTGATGAGTTTCTCATTCAATTGAGAAAACTCACAGCGGAAAATGGTGCTTTGCTTGTGTTTGATGAAATTCAGACTGGAATAGGAAGAACGGGAAAGCTATTTTGCTTTCAACATTTTCCTTTTACTCCAGATGTTTTAACTCTAGCAAAAGCTCTTGGATCGGGCTTTCCAATTGGTGCCGTGATTGTTGGAGAGAAACACACCCATCTTTTGCAATCAGGAATGCATGGTTCCACTTTTGGAGGGAATCATTTGGCTTGCAAAATTGCCTTTGAGACATTGAGGGTGATCCTGACTCGGGATTTAATTTCACAGGTTCCATCCCTCTCGGAATTCTTTTTTAGAAGATTGAGACTTATTCAGAATAATTTTCCGAACCTCATCACCGAAATTAGGGGTAAGGGTTTGCATATTGGCGTGGTCTTGAGTATTCCATCGCGTGAAATTGTAAAAGAATGCCTGCAAAATGGTTTAATTCTAAATTCTACAAATGAAAAAGTGGTGCGAATTATGCCCCCTATAAATATCAGTATAGAGAGAATAGAAGAAGCAATGACAATTTTTGAGACTGTTTTGGCAGGAGTTAATGTATGAGTAAACAAATAGCCGTTTTAGCAGGGGATGGAATCGGCCCGGAAGTAATGAAAACTGCCTTAAATGTCCTAAAAAAAGCCCTTCGAGAAAAAGTAGATAATTTTTCATTCAAAGAAGCCTTAGTCGGTGGAGCGGCAATTGACGCCACGGGAGTTCCCCTCCCCGATCCCACATTAAAAATCTGCGAAGAATCAAGTGCTATCCTTTTTGGCTCGGTAGGGGGTCCCAAGTGGGAATCTCTTCCTCCCCATCTACAACCGGAAAGAGGTGCCCTTCTCCCTCTTAGAAAACATTTTGATCTTTTTGCAAATCTAAGACCAGCGATTATTTATTCTGAATTGGTCAATGCATCCCCCATCAAGCCTGAAATCATTGGAACAGGTCTCGATATTCTGATACTTAGAGAGTTAACCAGCGGAATCTACTTCGGTCAACCCAAGGGAAGAGAAGGTACGGGAGAGGAAGAATTTGCCTATGATACTATGCGATATTCCCGGAGAGAGATTGAAAGGATCGCCAGAGTTGCCTTTGAATCCGCCAGAAAAAGAAAAAAAAAGGTAACAAGTATAGATAAAGCCAATGTTTTGACAACATCTGTGCTTTGGCGGGAAGTTGTTATCGCCCTTCATAAAAAAGAATACTCAGATATTACCCTTGAACATTTGTATGTAGACAATGCGGCCATGCAATTAATTGTCCGTCCCACTCAGTTTGATGTCGTCTTGTGTGAAAATATGTTTGGTGATATTCTCTCGGATGAGGCTTCCGTAATTACAGGATCTATCGGAATGCTACCATCTGCGTCTCTCAATGCGGATGGTTTTGGTCTTTATGAACCCTCAGGTGGCTCTGCTCCGGATATTGCCGGAAAAGGAATCGCCAACCCAATAGCCCAAATTCTCTCAGGTGCTCTCTTGCTACGATATAGTTTTGGATTAGAAACGGAAGCTGTAAGAATTGAAGAAGCTGTCAGAACAGTAATAAAAAATGGTTTACGAACAAGAGACATAGCAGAAAAATCTGCGAAGGTAGTTGGAACAGAAGAGATGGGTTCCGAAATAGAAAAAACATTAGAGAGGTTGTAAATGGCTCAAACCTATCAGCCACAGGGAATATCCCCAAATGGAAGACCCTACACAGTTTTAGTTGCCGAACCATCTAAATTCCAGGCAAAGCAACTCCAACAAATCCTAGAATCCGAGGGTTATAATATCCTTGCTATGGCAGAGGATGGTAAACAACTCAGAAATCTATATGAGCAAAATAAGAATGTAGATTTAATAATTATGGAAGTATGTATGCCTGTTATTGACGGTTATGCTGCTTTTTGGGATCTTAGAGATGTTTCCCCTATTTTACCTAAAATCTTTTTTATTTCGGAAGAGAACTCTCCCGGAGTAGTCAAAAGTCTTTTGGATCATGGTGCGGTTGACTATTACATTAAACCAATAAAAAGAGAAAAGATTCTAGAAAAAATAAAACTAGCTATTGAAAAAGTAAACCCTACCTTCAAGTAGGGTTTTTATGGTGAAGTAAAATTTTATTTCAAATTCTCTTTCGACTCCTTACCCCTCCCAAAATTTTTAAAAATTATATCACAGAAAGTATAATATTAACCAATAAACAAATTCTTCCTATTCTAAGGATTAACCTTATTTTTGGTTTAATATTTTTCTTCAGTTTTTTCTTAATGATGTTTCCCGTACTACGATTTGTATATGAAAGACAAAACCAGGATATTGTTCTAGGATTTTCAGGAGTAATTGTTATCTCATTCTTTTCAATAGGAGTTATCAGATTTTATTTAGCATTGGTTAGAAAATCAGAAATAAAAACAAATCTTCTATTGATAGATTTGAAAAAGTTTATTCACATCTGGATTCTTTTTTCACTGTACTACAGTGTTTATATATTCTTAATTAAAGTAGTTGAAGATTTATCAGAATATGAAGGAATCATGAAGATAAGAGTAATATTTGGAATATTTTTATTTTTTTGGTTATTAACTAGATTGATTTTTTCTCCATTTTTTGTGGTAGATAAAGGCTATAGTGCAAGAAAGGCTCTTAAGTCTTCTTTTCTTCTCACCAGCGGAAGAACTATAAAAACTGCAATTTTATTGTTATTTGCATCACTTTTTTTAATCATAGGTTTTTTATTTTTAGGTATTGGGGTAGTTTATAGTTTTTCACTTTTCATGATAGCATTTGTAATTGCCTATGATATAAATTTAAAAAATAGATTTTCTCGACGCAAAAAACTAATTCAAATGAGTGCAATAGAAACTCGAAAACAAATTAATGAAACGCTCAATTAAAAAATTCTATTTATTAAAATATTATTATTTATATTATAAAATATTATTTATAATTTTTTTTATTTTATCATCAAATACAATTTATGCTCAGAATAAAATTCCTTCTACTTTTATGGGGAGCAGCTTAATAAATATGCCTTCAACTAGACCAGTAGATGCTGAAAATTTAGAAGTGCGATTTAATCATCGATTTGGTAGTACAAAAAAAGGAATATATGATTTATTTGGACTAGACGAGGGAGCTAATGTAGCCATTTCTATGGATTATGGTATCACGAAAAAATTTTCTCTTGGATTAGCAAGAATAAGTAATTTAAAAACATATGAACTCAGAACAAAATATGCAATTTTAACACAGACGACTTCTTTTCCATTTTCAATTAGCTTTCATGGGGCAATAGGAATGGAAACAGAAGCACAAAAAGTAATCCTAGGAAATTATCTAACAACAGTAAACTCCACAGGAAATATAATTGGCGATGCTTATCTAAAAAAATTAAATTACCAGGAAGTAGATTTAAGTTATAAGGATAGAACTAGCTATTTAGCTTCTTTTTTAATATCCAAAAGAATTAATGATACATTTAGCATTCAATTATCCCCTATGTATGTCCATAGAAATTTTGTAAAACCAAATTTATCAAATGATAGAATAGGAGTAAGTATTGGGGGAAGAATAAAAATTACCAAAACTATTGATTTTACTTTTGAAATGTTTCAAATGCCAAAAAGAGACTATATTGGAACAAACTATGAAACAGTAGATAATACAAATGCAGATAATATACAAATGATTAGTGGCTCTACAATTAACTCTAGCTATTCTAATCCTAATGGCTTACTTTTTGCTTACTATAATAATGTTTATAGAGATAAGGCAGTACCACATTTGTATACTCCTATCAGCCTGGGATTTGATTTTGAAGCTGGTGGACATGTATTTCAAATATTTTTATCAAACAATAAAACAATGGCTCACACTCAGTACCTTAGAGGAGCAGATTACGACATTTATAAAAAAGATATACTTTTGGGATTTAATTTAAGTAGGGTGTTTTCTTTTGAAAATGTAAAAGATTTAGAATAAATGGTTGATTTTTTTTATTATCAAATGAAAATCTTAATCTAAAAAAGTCTAAATTATAGAGGATAATGAATTGAAAGAGTTTATATTTAGTATTATATTACAGGTTATTGTTGTAATAGTAGTTTTTCCCCTGATTGATTCCGATTTTAAGGTTTCTAAAAATTTGGGAGATGGATTCTTTATTGTTCTAGCATTTATGGCCTTAAATTTTATTTTAAGACAATTATTTCTCATCTTCACATTGGGAATCGCGGGAATCCTATATTATTTATCTCTCGGGACTGCGGGGTTAATTTTAAATGCTGTTGTTCTCTTATTAATCGGACACTTTTTTCCCGAAAAAATGACAGTTCCCGGATTCTTTCCCGCGATAGTTGGTGGATTTTTATTGAGTGTAGTCAATTTTTTAAGTTCAAAATAAGGAGAGGTTAAATGCCAATATTTGAATATCAATGCGATAAATGTGGAAAAAAAATGGAAGCATTTCAGCACAGTAGAAATGCTTTAAAATCATGTGATGAAGTGATACCGAACTGTAATGAAAAAGGAGCGATACATAGATTAATATCAGCATTTGCAATAAAGGGAGAATCATCAAGTGCGGATAGATTTTCTGAATATCAATCGAGCTCTCCTTCGATAGGATGTGGGTGTCATGGAACTTCTTCTTGCCCATCTTCGAATATTCATTCAAAGTATGATTTAAATTAAGGAATTTGATTTAAATCTTTATACAATTCTCCGGTAGCAATAGTAAAAATTTCCTGTATTTCATCTAAGGCTAAATCGGAGGGTTGGATTTTAAAATTCCAAACTTTTAATCCAAATCTAATAAAAAAATTATTTAATATGTCTATATTCAAATCAACTTTAAGCCTTGCACTTTTGTCAATTGTTAGAAGTTGAAAGGATATAAATTTGTTTTTTTTAATAGAAGAGGAAAGAATACTGGTGAATTCATAAATTATATCTTCTAAATTCCCAGGTATTACCAAATTAATAAAGGTAGGTGGTAAAATATATGCAAATCCACCTTCAATTTTACAACGGGGAAAATCTTGAAATTTTACATCCACTATAAAATCTTTATCCGATCTCTTATAATTCCCACTTAATAATATGTTATCATTTTTTATTTTAAGTCCGTATATGTTTGCTCTAAATTTAAATTGAATGAGAAAGGGAAATTCTTTTATATCATTTATTGAAATAGGCGAGTCCATATAATAAATTTCTTTATTATTATCAATTGTAAAAGGAAGTATTTTTCCATTGGATGTATAGAAATTAATCAGTAGCTGACTGGATTTAGAATTCAAATAGATTGAAATAAGATTCTTAGCATTTAAATCTTTCACTATTATTTCAATAATTCCTAAATCATTAATATCTTCTAAATATTCAAATAAATAAGGAAACCTAATTTTTAAATAATTTTTATTAACTTCCGAAACTAAAGAAAATTTCGAAATTTTATTTTCATCAATAGTTGTTATTATTTTAAATATATTAATATATTGTAGTACATATTTTGATATATTTGGAAAGTCAGTTTTAAAATTTGAAATTATAGCTTCACTCTCTTTATCTTTTCCTTTATATCCTTTGGATGAATTAATATTTAAGATTAGACTATTAATATTATCATAAGATATATAGTTTAATAAAATAGATGAACATGATATTATTTTATCATTTGAAAATCCATGCAAATTAGTAGTAGATTTTAAATATCCAGAGTATATATCATCTTTAAATATTTTCTTTCCATTCTGAATATTTTTATTTAACTTTAGAGAATAATAAGCCTTAAATTCATAAGGTTTCTCTATTTTCAAATCGTCATAGGCTTCATTTTTTAAAAAAACTGTATAAATATCACCCACCCATTTTCCACTATAAGTTAACCACTTTTCATTTTCAGAAATAGATATCATGTATTTTGATGAAAATAATTCACCTATTTCAAAATTTTGGATACTCTTATTTAAAAATTTGTGAAATTCTTCCGCTTTACTATCAAATTTAAAGGTCAAAAAGAGCTTATTTAAATAATAAACAGAATCTTTTGTAGTCAATTCAGATTTTAAATCTATAATTACAGGAATATCCTTAAGATTTAATACTTTAAAATTTAATAAAATAACTAAAAATATAAATACTATATATTTAATTATATTATTTATTCTTATTTTTTTAAAAAAATTCATAACTTTATTTTAAAATTTCTAAATCAAAAGGTCTTAAACCAATATTTATCGGAGTTGGGGTAATTTGTCTTAATTCTCCATTTGTGGTTTCAAATACAGTAATACCTGGATTATTGTACTCAGCAGATCCCAAAAATAATTTTCCTGTTTGTGATAAAACCAAACCGGATATATTTCCTAAGTTTGATGAATATGTAGCTAAAGTTCCTGTTTTTGCACCTGTAGTTGGATTAAATCTTTGAATGGATTTATTGAAAGAACTGTCTAAAACATAAGCAAATCCTTCTGTTTCTGATTTAATCACCATATCAAGAATATCTCCACCTGCATCTTTTTCGGAGTACAGGAGTGAAGCTCTAAATTCACCTGTTGCAATATTTAATGCCCCTATTCCACCATCTAATTGACTAATGTATCCGAGTCTAGCAGGGAGACACACTGCAATAAAATTATCAGAACCCAGACTAATTTTTTGCATTTTACCAAAAGGATTGGGATAAGGAGTTTTACTTACTCCGATTATCTCATCTGTTATTATATTTATTTTTAAAATATAAGAATATGTATTGGGAGAAGGAAAACCAGAAATATCATTTCTATCGAGTCTTTGCAATTGGAGGTATAATATATTTTCATTTATTATCATTCTTGCCATTTCTGGCTTTCCATCTATTCCTGAACTCGAGTTAGAAGAAGCCTCTGAATAAACTGCTAAATCGATAGTTTTATATGTTTGACCCGTACTCAAGTTTACAACAGCAAGATATGTTCTATTATATAGACTAACATAAGCCTTACTGTCATTTACTACTGCAATATCCTGCGGGTTACTCCCACTCCCCATAGAAAATTCTTGCAGGGGTAAATAACCCAATAAAGGATTAAGAATCAAGATACTATCCCGATTGAGTCTATTTACAATATAAATTTTTTGATTAAAATATCGTATTACTGCATCACTATGTATATAAGATAAAGCAGGAAGAGCTACTAAAGAAGAAGTATCAATCATACTAAATCTTCCCCCAGAAGAGAAATCAGTGGAAACGATACCTAACTTTTCTACATCCGATCCCCCCTGAGGTAAAAATAATGAGAGAATCGAAGGTCTTTGTATATCATTTTTACATGAATATAAACTAAAGAATAATAAAAAAATAAAATATTCTAATTTCATATATATTATAGAATATTATTATAATTCTATTTTCAATCTATTGTGCAATTTGTCCCCTAGAAAGATTTTCCATTAATCCTGGAAATATTCTAGTAATGAAATCAATAGATTGAGGTACCATACCGGGATAAATGTGGAGTTCATTTTTTTTCATTCCATTTAGTAAATCTTTAATAACATCTTTAGGAGTTGATAAAAGAAATTCCGGAATTACCTTTTTATCTCTAAAACCATATTGCTCAGACTGAAGAATAGGTGTATCAGTAAAAAAAGGATATAAATTGGAAACATAAATTCCATTTTCTTTATATTCATGATATAAGGCTTCCCCGAATGCTTTGATAGCAAATTTACTTGTAGAATAAGAAGCGAGTCCCGGTACAGCTATTAGTCCTGCCACACTACTGATATTTACAATATAACCACTTTTCCTATCTTTCATTTTTTTTAATATTGGATATGTAATTCTCATCGGTGCAAGTATATTTAGAGATATTAAGCCTTCCCATTTTTCCTCAGGTGTGTCACAAAACTTACCGAGAGTTGCAATACCTGCATTATTGATTAATATATCCGGTACTCCATACCTTGAGAGTGTTGTTTCTACAAGTGTTTTACAGCCATCTTCTTTAGTTAAATCAGCCTCGATTGTTCCCAAAATTGAATTACCATATAAACTTTTCATACTTTCCAGGGATTCATTATTTAAGTCAGAGAGAATCAATTTGGCCCCTTCTAGGGAAAATGCCTTCACCATTTCTTTTCCGAGTCCACCGGTAGATCCGGTTATTAAAATTGTTTTAGAATTAAAATCCATTTATTCTCCTCAGTAACCTTTAAAAACTCTTTTGTATATACTATTTCCTTCTTCTGATAATGAAAACTCTAAGTCTATATCCCTTTTGTCGTTTTCATTTTTAATTAAAAATTTATTCAAATATAAAACATTGTCAGAAATATCATTAGACAAAATACTATTTCTCCAATAAGTGAGTAGCATTCTATCATTTTTCTCGTCATCTGAAAGCCCTTTTAAAAAATTAATCAAAATAAAATAATCGCCATTTTCATAATATGCCTTTGACAGATTTTGATAAAATTCTTTATTTTTGTATCCTTCTTTTCGTAATACATTTCCATATAATATAGAATTTTGCCATTTTTCTTCCGAATTAGAGATAAGTAAAAGATAATCTAATGCTTTTATATCATATGAATAGCTATTTAATATTTTTTCATAAAATACTTTTGCATTACTGTAATCTCCTATAGAGATAAAATATTCACCTAACTCATTACTAGCTTCCTTTTCAAAAATTGGAAAACTAGATAATACTCCCATGTAAATCGTATTCTCTTCAAATCTGTTATTCTCTTTAAGTTTAGTTGAAATTTTTTGAAGAGTTGATTTATTATTTATATTATTATTTATGTATAATTTTAAATATTCCCTAAGAGAATCAAATTCCTCCGTTAAATATTTTAATCTAATATAATTTAATAGATATATATCTTTATTATAATTATCTATCAAATATAAAAATGATATCTCTGACTCTTCGATGTGAGAATTTTTTGCTGAATATATGGCATATAAATTTACTTCATTTTCATTTTTTAAGTTTTTATATTTTTTCATATTATCTTCAAATAGTTGAGAATTATTATCCTTAAAAAATTCCTTATCTGAAATATAAAATAAAGAATCTCTTTCGAGTGATTCAACTATCTCAAGATTGGAAAAAATATTTGGTTTAAGAATTGCAGAACAATTGAATATAAAAATTGAGGTAATTTTTATAACTAGTTTAATTAGCCATTTTAATTCTTTCATGGAGTTGTCTGGCATATACCAAATATTTAGCTGAGTGATAAATATCTCCATTCATTAGATAAAGCAAACTTACGTCAATAGCAAGTGTGGGATTGGGATCTTTTGCAATTGAATTTAATAATTTTCTTTTTTTCTTCCGGAGTGTTTTTTCGATTTTTTCCTTTTTATCATCATGGTTAGCTATTTCAATCGCATGGGTAATATGAGGATCATCTTTCATACAAATTGCCATATATTCAAAAGAAGAATTGAATTTCTCCATTCTCATGAGTAATTCTATGAGTAAAATTTTCATCTGTGTAATATCAGGATAAAAAGTTAAGTATTTTTGGCAGAGGTCTACAGCTTCTTCGAAACGAAATGTCTTGCTATAAACTGAAATCAGCTCTTCCATTACCAAAGAATTACTTTCATCAAGAATTAATGCATTTTTCAAATAAACTTCTTTCTTAAAATGATTTTCAGTATTTCCATAAAGGGTTGCTAGGGCAAGGTGGGCTTCAATTAAGGAAGGATTTGATTTTAGGGACATCCTAAATGCTTCCACTGCTCGAACTGCCAGTCCGCATTGATAAAGTGCCTCTCCCAATAGGAAATAATTCCTAGCACTTGGATCAAAAAGAATTGCCTTAGAAAAATAAGACTCTGCTTTTACCCATTTACCTAAATTAGCATAAATCCCGCCAATCGCTAAATAAGTTTCCGACGAATTCGGGTTTTCCTTTAATTCTTCCTCAAATAATAGCAAAGCAGAGGAACTTTTTCCTTCTTCCTCTAAAATTTTAGCCTGGATGAACCTTTCGCTTTGAGACATATTTTCCTTTTGGTTTAAAGTTTTGTTTTGACCTTTAGAGAAATTACCGAAAATTCGTACAAGGCCAGATCGTACTATTTTCGACTTCCCATAGTTGAAAATCAATTTTTCGATTTCAGAGGATGAATTAAAATGAAAATATACTTTTTTAATAGAATTTTCACTTCTTATCGTTCAATATTTAGGGTAAAAACCCTCTTCTTATTTTCAATATTCCTTTTTATTTTCACAGCTTGTTCCACGGGTAGTGTCCGAGAAGAAAGATCCTTCGAGGCTCTCGAAAAAGAAGCCAGAAAAGGAGTTCCAGAAGACCCAATTGAAAAAGAGTTTGATGAAACAGGTTATGTTTCCTGGTATGGGGATCAATTTCAGAATAAACCCACAGCTAGCGGGGAAATTTTTGATAAAAACAAGATGACCGCTGCCCACAGAAGTCTTCCCTTTGGGTCTGAAGTTAAAGTTATAAATCTAGAAAACCAAAAAGAAGCTGTTGTAAAAATAAATGACAGAGGTCCATTTAACAAAGCCAGGATTATTGATGTCACTGAAAAAGTTGCCGAACTCCTGGAGTTTAAGGAATCGGGACTTGCCAAAGTAGGTATAATGGTTCTTCACAAGGGAAATGCTAAATTAATGAAAGATGACGATTTTAATTTGGATGAAGATGATGATGAAGACGACGATGATGAGCCCACATCTACCAAACCCCCCAAAAAAGAAGAGCCACGAAAAAAAGGCAAAGAAATACCTCTCGGAAAAAAAACACCCGTAACTCCTTCCCCCATAAAAGAAACAAAGGAAATTCCTTCTCCGAAAGAACCTAAAGATGCTCCTTCAAAAAATAGCGCAAACCCTCAGGGAGTAGCAATTGAAATACAGCCCAAGGGGTTTACAACTCAAATTGGAGTATTTAAAGAAAAGAAAAGAGCAGATGCCTTAAAAGCTGAATTGAAAGGTATCACATCAGAGCCCATTTTCTTGTTTATGAGAGGTTCGACATTTGTGATGCAAATTGGAGATTTCAATTCTAGAGAAGAGGCAGTGGCTCTAAGAGATAAAATGAAATTAAAAGGATATTTTAGTTTTATTCCTGCAAAATAAATATCATGGATACAAAATTTAATATAGATAATGATCTTCTCTCCCTATTGGATGGTTGGTTTGGAGAATTTGTATTTAAGTATTTCTCAAGAGTTAAGGTTTTTGGTAAAGAAAATATTCCCTCCGGAGGGGCATTATTAGCACCAAATCATCCGAGTATTCTTGACCCACCCCTACTTTTTCTCTCTACCTATAAGACAACCGGAAGGCTAATTCGATATGTTGCCTGGGCGGGTCTTTTGGAAAAAAAAGGATATGGAAATGTACTACGAAAAGCAAATGTAATACCAGTAAATCCTCCTGGTGCCACTGGCTCAGAGGAAATAAAAAAAGCTTACCCCTTATCCAAGACCAATAAAATGGTAAATGAAAGTCTAAAAAATGATGAATTGGTTGGAGTTTTCCCGGAAGGAACAAATCATCTTTTTTGGGATGGAAACACATTGTACCCGATTCAAAAGGGTATTTTATTGTGGTCTGCCATGTCAGACAAACCAATAATCCCCATAGGAATTAGAAATACACATTTGATCTGGCCAATGCTTGCAAATATTGATTTACAAAAATTTAATTTCCAAACTTGGATTATGGCTCCCCTAATCTTTCCTGTTACAATTGAAATTCATTATGGAAAACCTATCTATGTTTCCCGAGAGGATTTAAGAGATGATACTAAGTCAAACAATAAGCTATCTGAAATAATTTTATCAATTAAAGAATTGGGAGATTTAAAGTAATCTGCTAATTCTTTTGAATAGATGAGTATTTTATAATTTAAAACCTTAGATAAATATTCCATATTTTTAATATAATTTATTTCCAATATATCCAAATAAATAGTTACTTACTTTAGAATTAGTAATATAATATTTAATCACTTCGGCTTGAATCCCAAAAGAATTTACGCTGAAAATTACTTGACTTCAAAGTCTATTCATAAACTCTGAAAAAAGTATTATGATAGAAGTTAAAAATCTTACCAAATATTACAATCAAGTCGCCGCCATTGAGAACCTTAATTTTACCCTTGCAAAAGGAGAAATTATTGGTCTATTGGGATTAAATGGTTCGGGAAAAACTACAACTTTACGAATCCTAACTGGCTTTTTAATTCCTTCCGAGGGAGAGATATTGATAAATGGGATTAGTAATTTTTCTGATCCCATAGGTACCAAAAGATTGATGGGTTATTTACCGGAATCTCCCCCTCTCTATGAGGATATGAAAATGGAGGATTACTTTTTGCATGTTGCCAGATTAAAAGGCATACCTAATGATAAGATTCCATCCGAAATCGAAAGGGTTATGCAAAAAACTAATCTCACAGAAAAGAGAAAAACTCTTCTGGGTCACGTATCACTTGGATATAGAAAAAGGGCGGGCATTGCTCAGGCTCTCTTGGGAAATCCCCAAGTCATTGTCATGGACGAGCCAATTTCAGGTTTAGATCCAAAGCAAATAATGGACATGAGAAATCTAATCACCGGTTTAAAAAAAGAACACACTGTTTTTA
This sequence comes from Leptospiraceae bacterium, assembly GCA_947458405.1. Taxonomy (GTDB): domain Bacteria; phylum Spirochaetota; class Leptospiria; order Leptospirales; family Leptospiraceae; genus JACKPB01. The sequence goes on along the minus strand of CANGZW010000010.1, from coordinate 11,254 downwards.
TATCCAGTCATATTCTTTCTGAGTTACATAAGACCTGCGATAGATTTTTATTTTTACATGAGGGGAAATTAAGATACAATCTTACCAGAGATGCACTCGACAAAGAATTATCCAAATACTCTTATTTGGAAATTAATCTAGAAGGTAATTCTAAGGATAATATAATTTCTTACTTAAAATCCCTAGACCAAACTTTAGAAATTAAAAATGCCGAAGAAGATACTATTGGTATCACATTTACATTAAAAACTAATAATGAGAGAGAGTTTAAAGATAAATTGTTTGAAACTTTTAAAAAAAATAATCTATCTATAAATACAATTAAGAGACAGGAAGTAACTCTCGAACAAATGTTTTTAACAAATTTATAAACGGAAAATTAAAATGCAGAATATTAAATGGATTTATTTCAAAGAATTAAAAGTCTTTTTTCAAACTTTTATGGCTCCCTTAATTTTAGGCGGAACAGCTTTTTTAAATGCTCTATTTGTTTTGATTTCCAATTTCAATGAAAGAGCAACTCACGAAGATGCCACAATTGTAACATTTATCTCTTTTATGAGCACTATCATAGTTGCTATGCTTATTCTATCTATGGGAGCTATTGTTGAAGAAAAGACAAAAGGTACCATGGAATTACTTTACACTAGTCCAATCACAGATTTAGAAATCGTATTGGGTAAATTTTTGTTTGGTGTCACAATATGTCTGGTAATAACCATATTCATAAATGGACTGTTTCCAATTTTACTTTATACATATTGGAAGGCTCCCTTTTATTTGGTAGTGAGTGGTTCGGTTGGAGTATTTCTACTGGGAAGTTTTACTTACTCCGTGGGATTATTTGGTTCAAGCATAGGGAAAAATCAAATGATTTCTCTTTTAATTAGTGTATTAATTATTATGACACTTTGGGTACTGGGCTTTTTCTCCCACCTCTTCGATTCAAAAACAAGAGCGATACTATTTCACCTGCACATATTTTCTCACTTTTTTTCTTTTTCTAAAGGTGTACTACCATTTAATTCTATCGTATTTTTCTTATCCGGTATTTTTACATTTATATTTTTAACACTAAAAAGTCTTGAATCAAGGAGATGGATAGGATGAAATTTCCACCTTCAATTGTAATACCATACATAAGTATTTTATCATTATTTTTATATTTTCTTACCTATGATATTGTACTAAACCCAAGTTTAAAAATTATAAGAGATTTTATATTTTTTATCTTAATCTCTCTTCATCTGGGTTTTTTACTTTATGAAAGAAAAAAGAAACCATCCTCCCTTTTTGATAATTTTGGAATCGCCATCTCGAGTCTGATATCATTTTGCAGTTATGTGCTGAGAAATTATTTAGATTTACCTGTAAGACCGGGAATGCCACTTGAGAGTAGTCCCATTCCTAAAATTAGAGATTTTTTACTTATTATTATTATACTTTCCGCCCTCTACTCCCTTATTTATCAAATTTTACTTTCCTTAAGTCAAGAGTCCGTACAAGCACAATCCCGTTTGGGAGAGAATAAGAGGTCTTTATTACAAAATACCGCCTACAACTTTTTAGTAATTTTTCCACTCTTGATTGCAGTGAATTTCTTTTCGAGTGCTAAAAATTATAACTTTGATTTAAGTTCGATAGGCAAATTTTCTTACTCTGACACATCGAGAAGTATATTAAAACAAATTGATAAAAAGATAACCGTGACCGCATTTTATCCACGCCCTTTAGAGGCCTCCGGCAAAGAAGAATCCTGGGCATTGAGTGCAGTGAGAATGGAAATAGCAATCTATTTAGAACAGCTAAGTGCTATCAATCCGAGAATAGAGGTTAAATTTATAAATGCCGATGTAGAGCGAGATTTATTGGGAGAATTTGATCAGGTTTCCAATGGTATGGTTGTATTTCGCACATTGAAAACTGGTTCTAGCTTTGGAGGAAACCCTTACCTCGAAGAAAAAATACTAGTGCAAAATAAAAAAGATTTAGAAGATCTAGAAAGAAAAGTTGTACAGGCGATCAACAATCTTTCCTCTCCGAGTAAGACAATTTATTTTACAACTTCGAATGGAGAGCATTACAGCGAAAAATACTCCAATATTTTAGATGGAAAAATCACAAAACTCACAAATTCTTTGACTTTCTTTAACTACAAAATTAAAGAACTCGGCTTTAAAGAATTGTGGGCTCCCAATATACCCGCAGATGCTGATATGCTTGCAATCATTGGACCCGACATAGAATTTTCAGAAGAAGCCCAGAAATCTATTTTGGATTATGTTTTTAATAAAAATGGAAAAGTTTTTATAACAATAGATCCTAAAAGTAAAGAGAATTTTAAATGGTTAACAAAGTTAAGCAATATAGATTTTGAAAATGGAAATTTAAGGCAGGTTCAGGGGCGACCCGAAATCATTGCAAATAATTTTCCCGAACACCCCATCTCGAATTTATTTATAAAAAAAGAAATTGGAGCAGTTTTTCCAAATTCGGGGTACTTCGAAAAATTAAATTCAAGAGAAGATTTAAAATTCAAAGAGAGTATTTTATTGGAATCGGGATTTACAACCTTTCTGGATAATAATTCAAATAACAAACTCGATGATGATGAAAAACAAAATAGTTTAATTTTAGGTGTAGCTCTCACCGTTGATAAAAAAGAAGAAAATACAGAAGAATCAGGAAAGGTTATTATTTACTCCGGAACAGATTGGATTACTGACAGGTTTTTCATTTACAATTTGAATCCAGCTTTAGCGGGAAACTCTTTTAATTGGTTGCACCAAAAACAAATTATTGAATCTATATTAACAAAAAAAGAAGATACTCCTTTAATAACTTTAACTCAAAACCAAAAACTGTTTATATGGAGTGTAGGACTTTTTGGTTACCCTCTCTCGATAATATTAGGGTTGTCTTTATATGTCATTTTCAGGAGAAAAAACTGAGTGAATTTCAAAAGAATTATTCTAGTTTTAGGTATTTTTGCCTTTACACTTATTATTTTTTTATATACTGATTTTCATAAAGAAGACTCAGCAGATGTGAGTTTTTGGACTTATGATTTTGATGAGTTAATTTACACTCCCCCCGGGGAAAATTTTAAAGATAAAAGCGAATTTAATTCAAATTCATTTCGCGTAAAACGAAATTTAGTGGGGTTAAAAAACCATCCTTTTTTTGAAGTGAGTGGAAAAGATATATCTTCAGAAATTGAATATCACTATGAGGGGGGATATCCCGCAAAAAATCTATTCAACGAATTCTCTATTTTAACCACAAAGACAATGGCTAAAGAAGAAAAATCTCTCCTTGAAAAGTTTTCCATTAACCCAGACTCTCCAAAAGTAGAGTTAGGAAGTGATGGGAAAATGCAAAAATTACTCTTACTTGGAGAAAGAAATAGAGACAAAACAGCAAGATACGTTTTAACAGAAGAATTTTTAATTACTTTACCCAATTATATAATAGATAAATTTACAAGCAAACCACAATCCTTGAGACATAGGCAATTTTTAAGTGTTGGGGATGATACCTACCAAGAAATCAAAGCAAAAATTGAAAATCAGAACCTTTTTTTTGAAAATCATGGAAAAGACTCCAAAAACAACAATGAAGATAAATGGTTCAAACTAAAAGGAAAATTGGAAAAAATTAATCCAGAACAATTTTCAAGATTAGATGGACTTTTGAAATCTCTCTCCTATGATTTGTATCCAGATGATGATATTGCGGATGGGTTTGCTGTTGCTACAAAACTAACTTCCGGAAACCCTATTTTTGAGATAGAACTCTTAACAGATAAGAATCGTACCACAAAATTATTTTTTTATGAAGCTATAAATTTTAAAGATACACATTATATGCCTGTTATAAGAAAAGTGGATAAGTGGCTGGAGTCACCTGCCTATATTAAACAAGATACTTTTTTTCAACTTCAATATATTTTAAATGAAATACAAACATCCCCTGAATTCAAGGAAGATCAAAATAAATAATGAATACTAATCTATACGAAAAAGGTGATTCTCCCTTAATTTTTCCACAGTTTGAAAATGAAGCGAGTATGACGGAATCCGAAATTTGTGTTAAATGCACTGGTTGTTGCCGATATGTAACTGTTGATCTAGTAAAGCCAAGAACAAAAGAAAAAATACAACTTTATACCTGGTATCTACTCCATAAAAATGTTCAAATATATATAGACAATGAGGGAGATTGGAATCTCCTTTTTATAACACCGTGTACAGAATTGCAGAGCAATGGAATGTGTGGAATCTATGAAACTCGACCTAAGATTTGCAAGGAATACTCTCCTAAATCCTGCTCTAGAACGGGAAAGGATCATACTCATCTTTTCATGACACCCACAGCAATGTTGGAATACTTAGAAGAAGAGAAAAAAAAGAAAAAGCCTGCTAAGAAAAAAAGCAAATAATCTTGTCTAAACTTTTCTTTAACCCCTGTGGAGACGAAGATTTGAAATTTTTGAATATGAGAATCAAAAAGAGTAACAGAGGATAATTCTGTGAGTAATCTTTTTTTTTTAGAATTAAAAATAGTGAAATCTTTAGAAAAAAAAATCGATTTTAGGGGGAAAAGCCGAAAATTTTATCAATGGAACAAATTGACAATTTTCCCCAAAATGAAATCCTTGTAACAGAAAAGCAATTAACTGTTAAACAGGGAAAAAAAATGCGTAAAAATATCATACTATCCAGTCTAATACTATTAGCCTTTTGGCTTCGTAGCACAACAATTGATAGTTCGACCAAACAAGCTATAAAAATTGACAATGATCAGGTTCATACTTACTCCGAAAGACAGGGCAGGTGGGTAATCTTAGCGGAAACATCTATTTCTCTAAGTAACCTAATCAAAGAATATGAATCCACTGAAGAAGAAATAAAACAGTTTAACTCCATAAAAATCAATGAAATTATTCCCACAAGAAAGCCAATTTTTATACCATTCAGTGAAAATTATATCCAAACTCTTTCAAATAAGGGCTTAGGACGAGATACTGTTTTATCCGATTATCGAGATTTCGTCTGGCCTGTAGGTACCGTAAATGCTAAAATTTCCTCTAAACTAGGTCTCCGAAGAAATTCAATGCACACAGGTATTGATATAGCCTGTCCCCATAGATCCCCAGTTTTAGCGGCGGCTGATGGTGTTGTAACCGGAGCGGCATTCAATGGAAACTACGGCTTAGCTGTTTTTATTCAACATGATATTAATCAAATCCAAACTCTATATGCACATAATTCCTTCTTAATGGTCAAAGAGGGAGAAAGAGTACAGAAGGGTCAAATTATAGCCTTTTCTGGATCCACAGGGCATTCCACAGGCCCACACCTCCACTTTGAAGTTCGTTACCAAAACATTGTATTGAATCCAGAACATTATATCCAAGTTCAACCCATTCTTGATCCAAAGTTAGCTATTGCAAAGGAGCCTAATCCATAACTCAGGCTCTAATTGGTTGGGAAGATGAAATTTCTTCCGAACTAAAATCACTCATCCCTAGTTTTCGAGGCACAGTTGCCTTTGATTTTGATAATACCCTTATCTTCGGGGATTTCGGTGAGGAGTTGATGATGCAACTTGTAGAGGAGGGACTAGAAAAAGTTCCTTCAGATATTGAAGAATTTCTACCCAATGCTAAAATGCTTCCCCGGGACAATCCCCCCTTATTATCTGAAATTATCTGGAAAAGATATGAATCCATTTTAAAAACAGAGGGAATGGAAACTGCATACCGTTGGACCAGTTTTTTATTTTCAGGATGGACTCCCGATGAGTTTGAATCCAAATCCCTCAAAGTCTGGAATCAAAAATGTAAAGATAAAAAAATTTATCCCTATAAACCCATGATCTCACTCTTAGAATTTTTAAAATTAAATCATTGGACAATTTATGTTATTACCGCCTCCCCCACTATTGCTATCCAAAGTGTTATACCTATTTTTGGATTAGAAAAAAACTGTGTTTTGGGAATGAATCTCAAAGTCGAAGAAAATACGCTGAGTTCAATCATTCTTGATCCTTATACTTATGGGAATGGGAAAGTAGAGGCTTACAAAAATAACTCAAAGAATAGATTAGATTTAGCCTTTGGAGACACCAGAAATGATCTACCTCTCCTACGGTTTGCCCAAAGAGGAATCTTAATTGATAGAGGAAATCAGGAACTCCGCGATGAATGTAAAGGTTTGGGAAATTACATCCAGCCTGTTTTTAAATGAAACCCTGCTTAACCTTAGTTTGCACTCCCATAGGAAATTTTAGTGATCTATCGGAGAGGGCAAGACAAACCATTCAGTCTGCCTCTCTTGTGATTGGTGAAGAATTTACGAATACCTCCAAACTTTTAAAGAAATTAAATTCACAAAAAGATTTTGAACTTCTCAATGAACATTCTACCCCAGAAGATATAACTAACCTTGTTGGGAAGATAAAATTGAATTCCTTAACCTGTCTGTTTTCTGATGGAGGGACTCCATTACTAGAAGATCCCGGATTAGAATTGGTGAGGGAATGCATAAAAGAGAATATTGAGATCAAAGTTGCACCGGGGGCGTCAGCCTTTTTGATTGCCCTACTCCTCTCTGGATTTACGATATCGCCTTTTACCTTTATTGGATTTTTGCCTCGAGATTCGGGGGAGAGAATCGAAAAGATGAAAAAATTCTTAACTCTAAGGCATACACTTATACTCTACGAAACACCCTATCGTTACAAAAAAGCTTTTCGGGAAATACTCCCTCTTTTAAAAAAAGAAACAAAGGTTTTTTTAGGATTAAATTTAACTGCTGAGGATGAATTTATTTTTAGGGGGAATTGTGGGGATTTACTCAAAAAATTAGATGATTTACCAAAAGCTAATCCAGTGTTGGTAATCTCGAATTAATATACTTTTTCTAAACCTAATTTTACTTCACAAAATTCAATCATATCCTGCCTACAAGCTGTGCATGTCTCCGATACATCTAAGGATTTAGCTGCATCTCTAAAGGAAATACATTCCTTTTTTGCCGTCTCTACAACTTTTTCAAATCGAACACCAGAACAATGACATTTTTCCATTGAGACCAACTTAATTGAGACTGATTATCAATGTCAAGAAATAAAATTAATTTTCCTAAAAAATCCTTGCATAAATAGTATTTCTCATTTGAGGTTTAGTGGAAGGTCTTTTGAGATAACTGCGCTACCGGGAAACTGGGGTGAGGAAAGTCCGGACACCACGGAATCACTGAACCGGGTAACTCCCGGAACAAAATAATTCTATTATTTTGGATGGAAAGTGCAACAGAAAATATACCGCCTCTTTATGGGGTAAGGGTGAAATGGAGGGGTAAGAGCCCACCGCTTCTTTTGTAAAAAAGAAGGCATTGTAAACCCTTCAGGGTGCAATCTCAAGTATGCAGTCGCTGATAGATTCCGGGAGACTGCGGGTAGAGAGCAAGGATTGTATTGGTAACAATACAACAAGATAAATAGTTATCACCTGGAAACAGGAACAGAATCCGGCTTATGAGAAAGACTTTCTTTTAAGAAGCCTCTTTTGCAGTACCAAGAGGCTTTTTAACATTTACTTAATTTTTTTTCGAATCCAGGTTTGAGTCCTTCCAAAAAGCCCAAAAATGCCCCTCACTTTGAGTTTATTCCCGTTTGATACTGTCTCTATCCTGCATTTATAGACATTCCCGGTGAGAGGATCAAGGATACTCCCTCCTGAAAATTCTTCTCCATCATAGATCATGTTTTGGATTATCACTAAACCAACCATTGGTTTGTCTCTTTCTGCACCATTGCATTGATGACATATTTTTTTGTGCCCATTCTCATCTAATGGTTCCTTTAAGGAAATAATTTTCCCATAAAAATATCCTTTATCTTCAAAAATTTCAACGACTGATTTTTCCCCCCCAATCTCATCATATGTAACCCATAATCCGAGAATTTCATTAGGATTAGAGAAAATGGATATAGGCAGGCAAGTAAATGAAAGTACAAAGATAAGATTTCTAAAAATTAGGAAATTAAACAAATTTAAAAATTTGAAATAGGATTTCATTCTGCTAATCATTTCAAGGAAATAAGATATTGAAAGTAAAAAAAAGTGATTTTTACAGGGAAAATATAATAAAAATGATTTTATATAGACATATATTGATATTAAAATCTAATAGTATTCAAGCTAAATATTTTTTCCTAAGGGGAGAAAACAAATGAAAAAATTACTAACATTTCTTACAATAGTGATACTTTCTCACTGTGGTAAAGGAGCCTCATCAAGTAACAGTTCACCATTTTTTCTGTTGGGTACTGCCAACAATCAAGTAGGTGGTGGTGGTGTAACAACTACCGTTTCTGAGGGTGCTACTTTAAAAAAAATCCAAATTGAACCAAGTGTGATGACAATTATTCAGGATACAAATGCTGAATTCTCTGCTGTTGCTATATATTCCGATGGAACGAAATTGGATGTTACCGAAGTAGCTGACTGGGATCTTTATGATTCCAATGTCGCAGAAGAAGCTGGTGACGCAAAAACTGTTAATTACACAGTCGCAAAAAATACCAGAGACTCTCAAGTCTCCGCGCCGATCAAAAGAAGATTCAAAGCTAAATCGGCAGGTAAGACAAAAATCAAAGCAACTATGGAAGGTATTACAGGTGAATGCGAACTTGTTATTAAAGGGGTCTCGGTAGATAGAATCGAGATTACTAAATATGACTTTGTAAGTATTGGATCAACTGTACCTTATACTGCAATTGCAATTCTTGCAGACGGTACTACGCAAGATATTTCGAATTCTGTTAAGTGGTCAGTAAGTTCAGAAACGAATGGCACAATAGATGCTTTCGGAAATTTCACTGCATTAGGCGGAGGTAATATTGAAGTTATCGCAAGTCTGGGTGGAATTATTTTTACTAGCCCAACAAATCTTTCCAAAACAAGAATAGTATCCCTTTCTTTTTCGGGTAATACAAGCATTGTAAAGGGTACACTTTCTAAGTTAACTGCTTATGCAATTTATGAAGATAATAGCAAGGGTGATGTAACAGGTCAGGTAAGTTGGAGTATAGATGATAGTCAAATTGCCAAAAATAATTACCTGAATACGGCTGGTCAGTTTATGGGTTGGAGTATAGGAAATACAACTGTAAGAATTTCCTTGCAGGGTATCAGTTATACCGATGTAATAAAAGTAACATCTCCATTGATCTCCTCTATTTCAATTCCACCGATAGTAACATCTCCAAATGGTGTAGGATATCAATATAAGGCTATTGCAACATTTACAGATGGTACAGTTCAGGATGTAACGAGTCAAACCACATGGATATCAGAAAATTCAAACATACTGTCAATTTCTAACTCAATTGATCATTCAGGATATGCCCTACCCCGTGCTGTGGGAAATGTAAAGATAGGAGCTTCCATCAGTGGAGTGCAGATTACATCTATCTTCAATGTAACTCCAGCATTACTTACTTCAATTTCGATTGAGGGGGAAAAAACAATAGCAAAAGGACTCAGCACTTCTTTAAAAGCCATTGGTTTTTATTCGGATGGATCATCAAAGGATTTAACAGAGCAATCTACTTGGTCAAATGAAGGGGTCGGGGAGATTAACAATTTACCGGGGATAATTGGAATTTTTAATGCAACTGCTGTCGGCTCTTCTAAGATCTCCTTAATTTACAATAATAAAACTGCAAATACAGTTGTTAATGTAACAGAAGCTAAATTATTATCAATTAGTATTACGCCAAGTAATACAATTCTCCCGAAAGGAATCGAGAAAAATTTCTCTGCTACAGGTCTCTATACGGACAATTCCAAATCAGATCTCACAAAAAATGTAACATGGATTGTTGACAGTAACAATGATGGTATTGACGATTCAGCAATAGCTCAAATTCAAAATATAAAAGAGTCTGAAGGATTTTTGAAATCTGTATCTACAGGTACTGCAAAAATTTATGCTAAACTCGGAGATTTAAAAGGTTCAACTAATCTAACTGTATCACCTGCTGATTTAGTTTCTATCTCATTGGGGGCTCCTCAAAATATTCCTAATGGATTAACTGGAAAGATAGTTGCTATGGGTATTTTTACAGATAATTCTACATCTGATATTACAAAAGAAGTTAGCTTTATATCTTCAGGAAAACTTTATATCGACCAATCTTCTGGTGAAATATTTACAGCAGGGGTTGAAAAAGCTATAATTAAAGCAACAAAAGATGCTAAAAGTTCTTCAATTACAGTAAATGTAACACCCGCTGAACTAAAATCTATTTCTATCTCACCAAATTCCATATCAATACCAAAAGGTAATACAATTCAACTCAAGGCAGTAGCTACCTATACGGATAATTCTACTAATGATATTACAAATTCAGTAACATGGTTTGGAGATGGAGACGGGGATGGAAAAAATGATACACTTATAGCCTCGATTAATAATAGTGATAAAAATGGATTTTTAAGTTCAACAAACATAGGAAATCTATCTGTTAAAGCAAGTTTAAATGGGATAAATGGTACTACGACAATAAATATTACACCCGCAGAATTAGTATCAATTTCACTCGGTGGGCCCCAATCAATTCCAAATGGACTTTCCCTTCAACTAAAAGCAATTGGTACCTATAGTGACAATTCAACACAGGATATAACTAATTCATTGATTTGGTCTTCGTCCGGAAAAGCTCTTGTAAGTAGTACAAATTCAAATTCAGGCTTATTAGTTTCTGCCGGAGAAGAATCTGTAACTATTTCAGCAACTTCAAAGACTATTTCGGCAAGTATCAATATTACAATCCTGCCTGCAGAAGTCCTTTCCCTTAGCATTTCAGAGTCAGAACTAGCACTAGCTAAAGGAACCACAAAAAAACTAACTGTGAATGGATATTTTACAGATGGAACTTCAAGAGATATAACTTCACAAGTAACGTTTTTGTCTGACAGCAATGATGATGGAATAAATGATGATTATGTAATCTCCGTTAGTAATCAATCCTCATCTAAAGGTACAATCACTGCAATTCAAATTGGAAATGCAAATATCAAATCAATTTTGGGTAAGGTAAGTATAACTTCAACCATAACTGTATCACCAGCCGAATTAATTTCAATAACTGTAACACCGGGCAATCAAAAAATTGCTAAAGGTCTAAGTTTAAAATACTCCGCATTGGGTTTTTATTCTGATAACTCTACTCAGGATTT
>CANGZW010000009.1 GCA_947458405.1 Leptospiraceae bacterium | reverse complement strand
TTCAACCCCACGTGTGTGGAGAATAGTTCTTTTGAAATAGAAATTTTATCACTTTCATCGGTTCAACCCCACGTGTGTGGAGAATAGTTCTTTTGAAATAGAAATTTTATCACTTTCATCGGTTCAACCCCACGTGTGTGGAGAATAGGCTAAAACTATGTATAGATAAAACCATCGTAAAGTAAAGAAAAATTTAGAATGTTTATAAATTACTCTAATTCGTCAGGATCGGAGGTTGTTTTATTTTTTTTTGTTTTAGCTAAGAGCTGGATTCCATCTAGGTCAATGACTTCTAGATTTGTATGGCCGTGGGATAGTATGGAGTAGCCCTGCTCATTGTTTGTGGTGTATAAGAGTATAGAATTTAAATTCCATTCGTTACAAATTTTTTCCCATAGCTTGTCACGCACTCTCGCATTCAAATTAGCTATAAATACACCAGATTTGATTTCAAGAGTTAGTCGCGACATCTCTCCCCTCTGGGAAGGTGTAGATTTCTCCGACATTATTACACTCTCGCTTTAGATTAAATCCCACACATAGATAACTTTATCCTTGTCTTTTTTAAAATCTCTAGAGAACTTTTGCATCTCTACGACCCGTTGAATTTTTTCTTCAAAGGAAAGAGCAATTAACTCTTTCTTCATTGCTTGCTTTGCCTTTTTTATTGTTTCAATATACTCTTCTTCATTCATAGATCAAATCCTGATTGTATTTTTTCCCATTTATAAGATAACTCAAATTCTGTTAAAATAGATTGAAGCTTATCTTGATTAAACGCAAGCTTTACTTTTAATATCTCTTCCAACCTAGCCTTATCTTTTCCTCTTCCTGTCTGAATCATAATAGCCATCAAATATTCAAAAGAAAAGATACGAACCCATGTGTCCGCATAGCTTGCTTCAATACAATCGTTTAATGCGGCGTCAATCAGTGGATTATAGGGAACTAAAAATTGAACGGGTGTATTGTGGATAATTATGTATTCGTCTTTTACCTCGCCCCCATTCTGCTCTAAGAATTCATAAATCGGACGCAAACTCACGAGTAAACTAGAACTGTCAATCACAACAAACACATCAATATCCTGAGTCTGTATCGGCTCAAAATAGTAAATCAACGCCGTAGCCCCACCAATTCCGTATTCTTGGATGATCTTTTTTTCCTTCATCTCATTTAGTAATTTAATTATTTTTAACATCTTCTACACTCTCGCTAAGAGTAACATCCCGCATCCAAACGCTTTGCCAGAGCCTATTCCGTTAGAGTAGGCACGTTTGAAATCATCCACGTTGTTTACTCGAAGGATGCCTGTGAAGTGGACTTGCAAAAGATCTAAACTATGTAATACCTTACCATCAGATTTCTTAGATACTTTTTCTTTTTCACCCTTATCAAATTGTAAGTTTAATATTTCAAAGCCTGATTGTTCTCCCTTACGTTTTAACCATTCTACCTGTTCATGCTCTTTGTAGATGCCTATCCGTTTTGAAGGCAATTTTTCTCTTTGTTCTTTTGAGACAGTCTCTACTAATTTTGCCAGTTTTTCCTTTCCCTCTAAATTTTTTGCCCGGGTGTCCCTTGTTTCTAATTCTGGAAAGTCTTTTAACTCCTCTCGAAAAAGTAGCCTATAATTTTTAATCTTCTTAGTCGGATTTGCTTTTAATGAGAATCGGAAAGAGCGATCTTCTTCTATAAAATTATCCAAATTCAAATTTAGAATCTGAGGTTTCCCTTTTAAAAACTCCTCACCACTAAAAGCATTATCCCAAAGAGGTGATACATTAGATAAAACTAATATTCTTGGTTTCAATTCTCTTGCCTGTCTAAAATCCTCCTCTACTCTATACAAAAAGTCTGGTTTGGAAATTTCATCTTTCTGCTTTTCAAAACCCATCCAAAGTCTTTGGTGGATTTTGTAAGGATTTGTTAACCAATTATTCACTTTATTACTCTTGTAATCTATTTCAAGATTGGATAGAAACATTATGATCCTCCTTTGGTATCATTTTGTAAAATTCTTTACGTTCACTAAACTGCCATCTCTTACGACTTAGAACTTCATCCCGTCTTGTTCTAATTTCAGTAGAACTTTCTTTAGAATCATTTTCCCAAATATATTCAGTATAATTAGAATTTAGTTTTTTATTTTCAAAGAAGTTATCAACTTTCGCATCTTTAAACTTTAAATCCAAGTATTTGGTATACTTAGAAAATGCAGAAAATAAATCATTCTCACTGATTAAACTTGCAAATAAGGGTGATGCAAGTACACATGATTTCCTACCAAGAAACAAAGGGAAGATTGGTTCATTCAATTTATTTTGAATATCTACTAAGTTTATCTCATCATTTTTTTTGTAGATGCAAACGTCGTACATAGCATCCATTCTATAATCACGAGAGGATAGGATTGTATTCAAATCTAGTTTATCTCTTAGCTCGTCTTTACGAGTGGAGTATATCACTTTTCCCTTATTAGGAGGCACTTGAACAGTATGATAATCTCTTAATAAAATCCCTGAGTTATAAACTTTCACACCAAATGATAGGGATTTGGTTAAAAAAACATGTTTTTCATCCTCTTCTCGTTTATATCCTAACGCTGATGCAACTAAACCCATGATTGCAGACTTGGAAGGATAGGAAAAGCTATGGCGATTTTCCCCCACAGCGATTTCTCCCCAAGAAGCCATCGGTCCATACAATCTAAAGATTAGATAATCTCTCATCTCTAATCTTCCTGTATAAATTTAGAAATATTTTCTAGACTTCCTTCCCCTTTTAGAACATCAAAGGATTGTTCCCCCTCTGAGCATTTTCCATAAACTTTAGAAAAATTATCTTTCATTGTTTTGATCTCATTTATGGCTTTGGTCAACATGTCTTTATCTTCAATTGGTTTTAAAAAAGAAGCATGTAATGAGCGAGGTTGCTGATTTCCTTTTTCTGCAAGACAGAACATAGCTCTAGCTCGGGAAGCAAAACTGTTTTGCTTACCAGTTGGAGAAACTGTAGTACTGGCTTCTAAAAAAGAGGCAATTGTTTGATTGGTTAAGTTTCTATCGCCATTTAGATTATCTAATAAAAGATTTCTATCAATGCAAATGTATAAATAGAAAAGACCAGCTCCAAACTCTGTATCACCTAAATGTCCCGCTCCAGCATCCACATCATTTTTATTCAAATCATCAATAGCAGTAAAAAAATCATCCTCAATTGCTACTTTGTGAACTGTAATTGCATGTGCTACTTGAATAGAAGCTTCTTTATTAAACGCAGGAGAAGAAGCAAGCATTCTTCCGAACATAGCAATATCTGCAGAAGTGTTTTCCTTTTTTAAAAGCTTTAATTCTGCTTCGGTAGGTGCTCTTTTTTCTGTAACTAATATTTTTATTAGAGCATCAATAGCATTCTTCTCTTCAACACTAAAGTGTGCTAATTGCTCTATCTCTAAATCATTATTTAGGTTATCTTTTTTTTCACCTTTTAGTTTTCCAAAAACACCAGCAATACTTTTGGCCCAGTCTTTTGCATCTTTATCTTTAATTCCCTTTTCATTTAGGCTTTCAAATATTTGAATGCCCATCTCTTTTGTTCTAGTTCCAATATTATTGGATAATTTTTCTTTAAAAACATCCGATGTTCTCCAAGCTCGTTTTAAACTTTGGGAAGATATTCTTAAACGATTGACTCCACCCATGATGGCTGTTTTGGGTCGTCCCAAATCATCTCTATTTAAATTAGAAGGTGGGTATGAGGTAAGTAAGTGTAGTTGAATGAATCTATTCATTGTCTGCTCCTTGTGCATTTTAATTTATTTGCTCTTCTATTTCGTTTTCACTTGTGTTAGCTGATCCATAGTAATCATAAGCCCATTGCTTTTTAACTTTATCTCCCCAGAAGTAGAGAGAGGAGAAGATATCTAGAATATTTACTTTATAATCTACATGGTGGATGACTCGGATAATCTTCTGGAAAAATAAATCATCTTCATAAATATTAGAATATTGTAATATTCTTCTAAATCGAATATCACTTAGTAAAGCTTGGTCACTACCTGATTTTTTTTGTGATAGTTGTCTTGCAAAGTTTATTGGGTTGTTTTCCCTGACATGCGATAAAACTCCTGCAATTGCACAAATCCGATCAGAGGAAAGTTTACTCTTTATATCTTTACTTTCTTTTAATTTAGAAATTAGGATATGGCTAATGGGTAAGAAAACTGTTTCAGATGGCGTACTACATCTTCTTAAATTTGCTTTATTACCATTATTTCTTTGTAAGTCATTCCACCATTGTAAAACAATTTCTCCACTCGGAGAATTTTTTTCGAACTCTCTCATTTGGTTTTTTCTCCTTTTTTGTTAGTTGATTTTTTCTTTGCTATTGGTTTTTCTTGGGTGGGTAGTCCAATGTTCTTTTTCATTTTATCTCCTAGATTCCAAGATATTAAAGAACTTCTTGCATTTACTATTCTTTGAATATTTTCAAATTCAATTGAACCTGATTCTACATAGAGATCAAAAATTTTCAAAGACTCGGTATTCAAATATTTTAACCAATCCATTTTAGCTTGGTCATCAAATGGATCTACTCTATCAAGATAGTCTCGAATTAGTTTTGCTAATTCATAGAATTTTACTTCTGTTGATTTAAAGAATTCTATTTTTAAATAATCAAAGTCCCCTCTTGGTTTTGCTCCTTCATTGAACCATGCATCCTTTACTTTTGTTTGTAAATTATTAGCAGCTTGAGATGCAGATTGTAAGATTGATGAAATGATAGATTCGTACTTATCGTTATATTTAGGTTCAATGTGATAAATAGGGATTAGACTTTCATACCAACATCTAGCCTTCATATTATCCATATCATAACCAAAAGCATAAACGATTGTTTGCCCCTCTTTCCTTCCTGACTCAAGAAAATAACTAATTACTTTCGCACTCTTATCTTTTCCATTTACTCCATAAATGAATGCTTGCCAGTTATTATAAATTATCCCACCGGGTTGCGGATGATATGGAAACCAAGTTTCACCTAAATCTTTATCTTTCTTAAAGTAGTACGGACTGAGTGGATGGATCCAACCTCCACCACCATAATCAAAGCCATAGGTCTTAGCTAAATATGAATCAATTATAGTTTTAGACTTTTCTCCGCATATATCACAAAGCTCTGTCCGTTCATTAGAATTTAATAATATTCTTCTAGGATAAGACCAATAGATGGAGTACCCATGTAAGTCTTGTGTTGTAGCGATAATTCCTGAAAGTTCAACTGTTTTACCTTTCTTTTTTTCCTCTCTTTTAAGATCATTATATTTATCTTTTTCTATGAATTGCGTTATAGTCCATGGTAATACATATTTATATTGATCACCAAAGCCAATATTACCGTTAAAATTAGTCTCTGGTAATACATTAAGCCAGATATCCGACCATAAAGTCTTATATTTTAAATCCTCCTCATTTTTTGTATCATATTTTAATAAAGTAGTTAGGGGGCCACCTCCACGAATAGATGTTAAATGCCCTTGCCCACCAGAGGGTGAATTAGTTTGTAGAGTAAATAATCCTAAGGAAGCACACTCAAGACAAACTTTATCTATAGTATTTCTTTTAATAAAGTGATCTTTATTTTCTTTGAGAGTGTTTTCCCCTGGTGAATCAATAAATAATGAAGAAATATTCGTTCTTGAATCCTTTTCAGTAAGACTCACATCTTGCATGAACCGAATCTGCTCTCCAAATAAGTCAAATGCAAAAGCAACTTTATCCATTTCATTCTTTAAATCTTTCGGGCTAGGTGGGGTATTAAATCTATCTTCCCATATATTTTCATTTTTAGGAGCATAAACAGTTTGATATAATCCTATTAGAAATTGGTACAATGCTCCCTTAAAATCTGGTCGAGGGGATATGATCTCAATAATTGGATTTGAATCAATTTGATCAGTAACTTCGTGGGGTGCTATTTTTTCCTTTTCTCCATTTTTTCGTACTACAGTAATCCACTTATTTTTTAATAAATTCATATCCTTTCACTCCCTTTTATTTTCCGAAATCCTATTTCTGTATCATATATAAAATTCATTTCATTTCCTTTCTTATCCAAAGCAGATCCTATCCAATTTCCATTTATATTTTTTTGTAAAGGTATTAGTATTGAATATTTTCCTTTATCCGGTAATTTCTCCTTGCAATTTTTTATATCTTGTTTTAATTGCTCATCATCATTTTCTTTTTCTGATTGCAGAATGTAAGACATTACTTTTACTTCACTATTTTCCCAAAGATGTACTCCCTCAGAGAACCAAGGATTTAAAAAACCATTCTCATATTTTGCTAAGATCACTCTAATCGTCTCTTCCCCTAAACGTGTGGGGGCATTAATGTCATTCCAAATTGTTTCATTCTCTAAAGCAGTATAACCAGAATCAAGTTTGATCGTATTATTCTCTGCCTGAGATGATTTCTGTTTATTCTTATTTTCATTTTCTATACTAATTTCTATAAGATTTTGGGGGATCTTTTCATGTTCACCATACACAAATTCAATTAAGTTACGTGCTTCTTCTGGCATTTTTAATTCTCCTTTTTGATAAAGAATCTTTGCAGTTAAATATAATTTTCCGTGATCGGGATATACTTTGGAACCTCCACGAAAAACTGAACTATACCAATTCTTTTCTGGATTATCAATAATATCAGGGGAGAACAAATAGAGCATAGGTTTAGCTCTCTCATCTTTTCTAAAGATTCGATTACCTAATACATCTCGTGTATGCCTTTTTAATCGCCCTGCTCGCTGGATAATTAAATCTATAGGGGCAAGATCTGTAATCATTATATCAAAATCCAAATCGAGTGATTGCTCTATCACTTGTGTAGCAATTACAATCTTACCACTACGATCCTTTGAATTACTATCTTTTCCAAAGAGTTTTAAAACTTCTTGTTCCTTATCCAACCTATCTCCCATTGTAAAACGAGCATGAAATAGGATTAGACTATCTTTATTGTAATCTTGATTAGAACTCAACCTTTCATAAGAATTCATCGCATCAGCTACTGTGTTTCGAATCCAACAAACACATTTTTTATCTTTGATTGATTCCTGGATTAAGTTGTATATATCTTCTACTTTATGAATAAATTTTACTTGAACTGTTCGCTTAACTTCATCTCTAGTTTCAACAGGAATTTGGGTTGGTGGCTGGTTCTGAGTGACTTGTGTAATTAAAGGATATTGATTTAGTTGCTCCTCTTTTTCTACTTTGACTTTATTCAATTGAAAAGCGGTAATGAATTTCTTCTTTAATTTATTTGGCATGGTTGCTGTGAGTAGAATAACACTCCCACCAATTTTAGCCTGTGCAATTAGTAATGTTTCAATTAGTTGATTCATATAAGTGTCATACGCATGAACTTCATCAAGTATCAAAATTTTATTCATCATTCCGAATAGTCGTAAAGATTGAAATTTTGATAGTAGTATTGATATTAGTACTTGGTCAATTGTTCCAACAGCAACATGGGCAAGTGTTGCTTTTTTACTACTATCTGCTAGCCATGCAGAGCAACTTGCAGATGCGGACTCTTCATCTTTGGCATAGGATATATCATCTGGAATTGTATCAGCAATGATTGACTTTTGAAATTTATTAGATAGGGCTTTTGCTCCATGTGCTAAAATTAAAGAAGGCTCCATATTCGGTAAAGGTTCGTACAATTTTTTATAATAAGATGCAACACGGTCATACATTCCATTAGCTGTTGCCATAGTTGGAAGTCCTATGAAGAAACCTTCGTACCCACAAGTAGCCATTAACCTCTTTGCGAGAATAAAAGATGCTTCTGTTTTTCCGGCACCTGTCACATCTTCTAATATAATTAATTGTGGTTCATTATTTAAATGAATGGAATCACAAGCAGTTTGTAAAGGTGTAGGTATGAAAGTTTTATTATTAGATGGATTAGAAAATAATTCTTGTGGAGTTGCGTATATGGATCTATTACTTGGTAAAATTCCAGCAATTTCAATTGCTCTCTGAGCATTGGGAATCGCATATTTATTCCAATATTGATCTAATGAGATTTCATCTGATTTGAATTTAAAAATATCTTTATTAGAACCTATCCAATCGCATAACACACTAAAACCCGCTAACCAAAAGGAGGTGTTATTTAATGCCAACTGGGTTTTCTCAAAATCAATACCTTCTAATTCTGTTAAATCTAATTGTTTCACAAAGTGATCATATGCAAAACATAAATATTGATAAGAATCATTCACATTTTTAGTAATAAAATGAGAATTTATATCCACTGCATTCCCAGTATAACCTGTATTGGAAGGGGGCTTTCCATGATGACCCGTTGTAATTGATATTAATATATTCAATAGGTTATTAATTTCTCTATTTTCAAGTGAGTTTAATTGGAAATAATTAGACTCTACAATTCTTCCATTTAATTTTCCTCTTTTATTTTTTAAAAATTCTTTATTCCAAAGAATAAAACCCAAACTATCATGGCGAATATTGTAGGTCTTTGGAGTTGAATCAGGATTTAACTTATAATAAATGTTTTTAATTTGACCTTGGAAAGAATCTGCAAATTTACCTAGGTCATGGATGGAAAGAAAGAAGAGAAAAAGGTGTTTAAATAGTATTTCATCCAAATTTAGTAATTTAGCAAATCGATTTAAGAGTTTAGGATTACCCCTAAACATCACCTCTCCCACTGCTGCTACATCTAAACTGTGATAAACCAGTAAGTGATAATTCCCATCTTTATCCGCTTTTCCCCAATAGTTATAATAATCCTTACTCATCAACCCATCCTTCCCCCCAAGACACTAAAACCCCAAAAAAACCTAATTCAACGAGTAAATACTATTGACTCAATAAAATACAAAGTGCAAGAATTATTATATAAATACTAAAAAAAAATCGAATAAGTTACTAAATTTAAAATAATATTACAATAATCATCAATTAATTCATAAAATCGTCAGATAATTTGCCTTAAAATTTAGAGAATTTCATAAGCTAAATACGATTTTATTTTTCCAATTATGTTAAATTCACTAATTTTACATAACAATCCCTTTTAGGTCTAACTTAATCATAAAGCCCCGACGGACTAAAATAGAGCAAAAACCCTTCTATTTACAAAAAAAATGAAAAATGTCAAATAAAAAGTAACAACTAGACCATCGGCTGAAACTAGGATAGATACCTCTAAGGGTTAAATTTGTCATACAAAGTTAACTTAAAAATCTATGAACACAGATTAGGATGACTAAACCTTGGAGTATTTCGCTTCCATATCTTTAGATTATATAAAACATTAATGTTAGTACAAATTCTTTATAGATATATTTAAAGAAAAATGTTCTTATTAAAAATCAAAATATCGTAGCACGCTAATGATAAATAAATTCTAGGTTAATGCAATAACCAGATTTTATTTAAATATTTTTACTCTGTATAATCATGCCATATGAAATATTGTTTTCTTTCTAATGCAGAGTTCGTTATACGAAAAATCTTAAATCAAAACAGCTTTTAAAAACCCTCTAAATCAACTTTTAGAGCCCAGTCAATCCTCAACAAAATTGATATAGTTGTTTACAATGAATTCTTCCCATTAATTTCTTGGAATTATGGCTTATATTCAAGGTTCTCCTTTTTTTGATAGAGTAAACAGATCAGGAAAAATCCTTTGTTTATTCATAATTGTAAGCCTAGCATTTTATTCGTGTAACTCCCGTAAAAAGTATCCTCCCAAAGTAGAAAAAGGTGTGATTGATCTCAGAGAATGGGATTTTGAAAAGGACGGGAGGGTAAGGCTAGAGGGAGAGTGGGAGTTTCACTGGAAAAAATTTTGTAGAGTCAGTGAGATACATTCAAATCGAGAGACTGAATTTTATACAGACTGCAATCAAAGTGAAAGTTCTTATCTCAAGGTTCCTGGAAACTGGAATCATTTAGGGACGGAAGAACATCCTTCTTATGGATTTGGAACGTATCAGTTAAAGATACTTTTGCCTAAAGACTTTAAACCCGCAGTAAAGCTCAATATGATTGCAAGCTCAAAAGAAGTATTTCTAAATTCGGAAGAGTATGTAAGCTCATCCTCCCTTTCAAAAGATACCTCTCTTCCCCCCAGAGCACAACGTGAACTATTATTACCCAACTTAGAGGTACAAAGTATCACAATTCATGTATCCAATTTTTTATTGAGAAATGGAGGGTTGACACAGGCTCCCGATATTGGTTTAAAAGATGAGTTGGAATTGGAACAAAAGAAAAATCTTGCTTGGGATTTTATCATATTTAGTTCACTTTTAGTGATTGGATTGTATCATATTGTACTTTATCTTCAAAGGTCAGATGACAGATCAAGTCTTTATTTTTCTATTGTATGTATTACGCTAAGTTTTAGACAATTTCTTACTGGAAATGATACAATTCATGAATTTATTCCTAATATTTCTTGGTATTGGGCTACAATTATTGGGCACCTATTTTATTTTTTAGCAGTAGTATTCTTTTTGTCTTACGTGAAGTCTTTGTTTAAAGTTTCCTTATTAAAACTTTATTATTCCTATCAAATACTTTTTTCTTTGATTGCTTTAATTATTCTTTTTACTGATTTAACTATTCTAAATACCCTAACCAAGATTTCATTTTACGTACTACCGATTATATTTATACATATTTTATATGTTATAATTAGTAATATTAGAACCACGCAGGGTAAGATATTTTTGGCAACCTTTCTTGTATTTTTAGTCTGTGCCTTAAATGATATGTTATTATTCCTTAGGATAATTGATGGTGTATTTTTGGGATCAACTGGCTTTTTGATATTCTTTCTCGGGCAGGCTAGTTTATTATCTTCCCTTTTTTCTAAAGCATTTAAAGAAAATTCAGAGATGAAATCTATACTACAGAGTAAGGTAAATGAACTCAATGATGTAAATCTCACATTGTCAAAGTTTGTGCCCAAAGATTTTTTAAATGAGCTAGGTAAAACAAATATTACTGAGTTTGAGCTCGGTGATGCAATGGAGGGAGATTTTACTATTCTTTTTTCAGATATGAGATCCTTCAGTACTTTGGCAGAGGGTATGACACCTCCAGAATTGATAGGATTTATAAATACATATTTAAGTACAGTAGTACCTTTGATTCATAAGTTTGATGGGTTTGTGATTACTTACCTCGGTGATGCTATTATGGCGGCTTTTCCACACAGACCATCAGATGCTTTGAGATCCGCATTAGGAATCATGGAAGCTTTAAATGGACTCAACCAAAAAAGATTTCTGGAAAAACAACATGAGATAAAGATTGGAATAGGTATAAACTCCGGAACATCCATGATTGGCATTATAGGGGATAAGGGTAGAATGGAGCCTACCATTATGAGTGATGTAGTAAACCTTTCTGCGAGATTGGAGAGTTTAACCAAACAGTATGGAATGAATATAGTTTTTAGTAACGCTACGTATGACAGACTGACAGAAGAAGAAAAAAAAGAATTCAGCTATAGAGTAGTTGATGAGGTGAGGGTGATCGGCAAAAAAGTATCAGTTTCTCTCTATGAATTGTATAAGAAAGGATGGAATGATTATACTGACTTAAAAATGAAATACCATGAAAAATATGAATATGCATACTCCCTATATAAAAAAGGTGAAATTAAGAAAGCACACTCAGTTTTTAAATACTTATTTAGTAGAAATCCTGTTGATAAAGCAAGTTTTGTTCTCCTTCAGAGATGTGAAAAGTTACTGGAAAGAGATTCAAAAGGAAAACTAATAACTAAGAAATTACCATCCAATTGGGATTATATTCATAGTTTGGATAAAAAGTAAGAGTATGGATATAATTGCAAATCTAGTTTTTTTGTGGAAGATTTCTAAGGCTGAAGTTATTCGTCGGTGCGTCAAAAATGAATTAGAAAGGATCGTCCATAAACCCTCTCCTTTAGCTATTTTGGAACTTTTAGACTCAAATCCAGAATATTTAGTAAAGGAAGAGACTCTAGTAAAATGGGATAAGCATAGAGAGGAATCAAGAGGGGATTGGGACAGATAAAAAATCATTCTCAACTATACACAAATGCTATGATCGGGCTAGTTTCTGCGAGCCCAAGCGTTAGGCAGAATTTACGATCCTTACTCTTGGACCATCATGAATTTAACTACTCTCCGTGAACAATAGTACAGGTTTCCATAACTATAAATCCACCCAAATTATTATTTTTATAATCTACTGCATAGATTTTTGTAATACCACCATTAGGGGCTGATTGGGATGCTGTTTTTATAGAAGCATCTCCTTGTGATATTAATCCTAGATACGACGTAATACAGGCTTGTCCTGTTTTAGTACCTAATTTACTTACGTTATGCGAATCTTTATTCATATAAGTTTGTTGAACTATTAATCCAAAGGGAGGAGTTAGATCATCTTTTGGAGCGGCGAATAGTAAAACTGCTAGTATTGCGGCGGCTATTTCCATATCAATCTCCGTAAACTACCGTACAAAGTTTTTGCTGTACAAATCCTAAAAATTGCTCTTTTCTATAGTCTACTGCGTAAATTTTCGTGATACCACCATTGGGAGCATTGTGGGCGGCAGACTTTATGGAAGCATCTCCCTGTGAAATTAATAGTAAGTAGGCAACTATGCATCCTTCTCCAACTTTTTCACCAAGACTATTTCCGGAATAAATATCCTTATTAAAAGTAGTTTGCTGTAAAAAAAATCCATATGGTGCCCTGTATCCGCTGTTGCAATTCAGTATAAAAATGCATAAAAATGATACAAGGCTTAACTTGATATGTTTCAATTCAAATTCTCCTAATTTCTCTATCGAAGGGAAAGAGAAAAAACGAAAGAGAAATTGTCCTCATCTTTAGCTATCTTTAGCGCATCTAAATCCAAAATGATGATATTCTTCTTTAAATCCCGGGTCATTGTGCCGACGTTTTGAGCCCCTCGCATAGGTTGCGGGCCACCACCAGGAACCACTCTTTAATACCCTATGTTTGGATTCTTTGCAGTTTGCAGCCCCATCACAGGGTCCCTTGGGATCTTTTCCGAAGCAAGATGCCCCGCACTTTTCATAAGGCTGATACCAATCATTTACCCATTCCCAAGAATTTCCAGCCATGTCATACAAACCATAGGCACCGGCAGGTCGTGAACCCACAACCTGTGTGGGCATAAGACGGGGTGGATCTATTTTCTTCGGAGCACAACCTTTTCTGCCCTGATCATCCTCAATGATAGCTCTCTCACAGGTTGCCCATTCATTTCCCCAGGGAAATACATTTCCATTGGGTCCACGTGCCGCTTTTTCCCATTCCGATTCAGTAGGAAGTCTTTTTCCTACAAATTCACAATAGTCTTTTGCAGTGTACCACGGAATACCTGCGGCAGGTTGTTTGGCACCAAGATAAGGCTTTCCATATTTGGGACCGACATACGAACATTTTTTATTTGTAAGACAGTCCTTACATTTTCCTTGGGCGAAGCATTTATTTATATCCTCATTGGTAACTTCATAAATATCAATATGAAACTCAGAAATAAATATTTTTGTTTCTGGTTTTTCATCTGCCTCGTATGAATTACTTCCCCTTATATACTCACCCGCTGGAATACATTGCATTCCCGAATATTTTGACTCACATTCTGAAACTAAAACATTCGATGTTTCCTGTCTTAAATCTGTGCAGGTAAATAGAATAGAAAAAATAAGCAATAGTAATGGGTGGTGGATTTGAAAATATTGTAATTGTTTAAGGATTCTATTTATTAATTTCAACTTCATATTGCTCAGGATTTTTTAGAAAACTATTTTGGCTATGTTTTATTGACAATTTGGGGTTTCATGGGACTCTGACAGAGTAAAATTCTTAAATTCCATAATAGAGTTATTACCGAGTTAAATCAATTTGAAACAGAGCAATTCCACATTTAATCGAAATATTGGCTTACGAAAGGCTATCTTACACATGATGGGAAATATGATCGGAGTAGGTATTTTTATCTATCCCGTTCTGATATCCATCCATCTACCCCATCCTCTTTGGTTTGTGGGGGTTTGGATATTGGGTGGTTTTATTGCCCTCACAGGAGCCTTGAGTTCAGCAGAACTCGGAACTTTCTTTCCCGAAGCAGGGGGAGACTATGCCTATCTCAGAAATGCCTATGGAAAACGTTGGGCTTTTCTTTATGGGTTTCTTACTTTTTTTATTACCTATCCCGGATCTATTGCCATCGGAGTGGGTCTTACGGTTCATTATCAGGGGGAATCTCTTTTTGGACCCTGGGTGAGAGATGTTTTATTTGAGATAACCTATTTAGATTTAAAGTTTTACAATTATCAAATAGTAGCTTCTTTTATAATATTTATTCTTACTATTATCAATCATTATGGAATACATACATCCTTCTTTTTACAAAAAGTGGCGACCTTAGTACCTATTGTATTTCTATTATTTTTGAGTGCACTCTCCCTCTTTTTTATTCAGTTGGATATTTTTAATACAGGGGGAGAAAAAATTCTATTTTCTAATATGAGTATTCCCTATTCAAATCCAACCCTTCTCGGACTCGGTGCCGCACTTGTTCCTGTCTATTGGACATTTTCGGGATGGAATTCTCCTTTGGCTCTCGGCGAAGAAATTCGTGATCCCAATAAAATCATTCCACTTACAATGATTTTGGGTCCGATGATTGTAACTGCAATCTATGGTATATTTTCTTTTGTATTTATTTCCATCGTACCATACAATATACTTCAATCAGGTAATGTGGATCCATATTTGATAATGGGAAAATTTTTATTACACAATCTAGGTATTAACAATGAAATTTTACTGGAAAGTCTTCCCAAAATAGTTAGTTTGATAATATTTTTAATTGTAATGGGTAATACAAATTCGGCAATAGTTTCTGGAAGTAGAATCTATGTTGCAATGGCTAGAGATGGTCTGTTTTGGGAAAAAGTAGGAAGGCTCGATCCTGTCAAAAAAAGTCCCACAATCAGTATTTGGTTACAGAGTTTGTGGGCAATTTTACTTGTTCTGTTTATTAGTAAGGAATCAAATCTTCTCAATTTTTCATTTATAGCTATCACTTTACTTTCTGTAATGGTTGTATTTTCTGTTTTCTTGCTTAGATTTAAAAAACACCAACTTGAACATCTCTATAAAGCCTACGGGTATCCCCTGACGCCCGTACTTTATATAGTATCTTCCCTAGCAATCTTAGTATTAATTACAATTGGATATATAAAAGAAGAAAGATATTCTATCTTAATTTCGGCGGGAGTCAGCGTAATACTCGGTCTCATTCTTTATGAGGCATGGAGAAGGTTTAAAAAATAAATCGAGTAAAAAATGTATCATAGAAAGTATAAATTATTAAATATATTATTACAATTTTCTTTTTACTATTTTATTTTGGGATGTTCACTTCTCGGTATTAAAGCAGAAGAAACTATTCCTATAGAAAATTTTTATGAATCCAAAAGCCTAATATACTGTCATAACAAAGATACAACAGAAATTATAAATAAAGTTAAAGAAAAAACAGAGTTTGATTTAAAATCAAAAAAGTTTTATCACAATGATAAAGAAACTGTTTTTATGTTGAGTAAAAATGAATTGGAGTTAGTGGATATATATTTTAAAAAATGTAGTATTAAACTAAACCCTCCCTTTAAATATTTTGTTCCGGGTCATCATTCATTAGTAGAAAGGGGATTTGTTGAATTAAAAGATTTAGAAACAGGTTATAAGTCAAATAAACTAAACAAAAAGTTACTAATCGGATTGTCTAAAAAATATCCTGAGTATGTAACTTATATGGACTTAACTGATGAAAATGGTCGGGTCATTGAAACACCCAAATTCAAAAATAAAATTTCTGCTGTTTTAATTACAAATCCAAATCACAACCAAAATAAAGTTTCAATACTTTTCAGTGGGGGCATCCATCCCAATGAATTGATAGGTGTGGAACATTGTTATGATATAATATATACTTTAATGGATAGTATAGAGAAAAATCCTTCTCAGAATAATTTCAAAGATATATTAGATAATGTTAATATATGGGTAGTACCTATTGTAAATCCGGATGGGAGTCTTCTCTTTTGGGAGAACTCTATCAATATGGGTAGAAAGAATGGAACTCTAAAAGCCCCTATTCAACATGAAAATGATGATTATCGGGGAGTAGATCTAAATAGAAATTTTCCTTTTCAATGGGATAGTGGACATCCGAAAGCATCCTCTTCCAATCCAAAACATCCCTTTTTCAGGGGAGACAGGGAAGGGTCCGAAATAGAAACTATGGCTATGATGGCATTAGCAGAGAGAGAAAGATTTTTATTTTCCCTTAGCTTTCATTCTTTTGCTACTAAAATATTATATCCCTATACAATCGAAAATATAAAAAACCCTGAACCCGATTATCCAAAACAATTTGCGATTGAAATTGCAGATCTGGCAAAATCTTTTCATCCCGTAAAAAGAAAATTTGAAGCAATAAAAAATATTTATCCAGTTGATGGTACAGATCAGGATTATTATTACTTTAAATATGGTACAATTGCACTTCTAGCAGAGAGTAGTCATAAAAATATTTATTATAAGCATAATATAAAAAAAATACTCACAGGCTTTAAACCTCTCTGGGTAAAAATGTTAAAAGAATGTGTAGAAGGATTGAAAATTGCAGTAAAAATTATTGATGCACAGGGCAATCCAATAAAAGCAGATATTGAAATTGATGAATTTTCTTATTTTAACAATGAAAAATATTCCTCCAGCCCAAGTACGGGACTTTATCAAAAAATGGTCTTAGAAGATAAAGATTATACTCTTAACATAAATTACAAAAATGAAAATGAAAGCCTTACCCAAGTCGTAACAATTAGACCCACGAGATCTGTAAATCCAACTGTAATACGAATGGCTCCTCCTGAACCGGAGATAGATCCAAATCAGATTAGAGAAGGGGATTGAGACCTTAGTTTTCAGCCTTAATTTCTCTACAAAGGTTTTAATTTGAATTATTATAAATTAAGTATTCTTTTAAAAAAAGAGTACTTAATTTATTTACAGAAAAGCAATAGATTTTGATATTCTTATCGTGAACTTTATGAAGAGTAGATATAGAAATATTCTGCATTTTTTTTCCCTTGTAGTATTGGGATCAATCTGTTTTTTATTGGGTAAACTTCATAATTTTGCAAATCCTGTCCCCAGAGACCAGTACTATGCTGTTTTTTTCTTTCAATTTTTGTTGGTATTTATAGGTTACTCAATTTCTTTTCGCTTGGGAAGGGTTCTACTCATCACAGGTGTGTTTTTATTATCCAGATTGAGTTCATTTGCCTATCCTGATTCCAGTATCCTTCTTGTAGGTGGGTTCTTTACCGGTGGAGTAATGGGACTAGCATTCAAAATCTATCTAGACTATTCAAATATTTCTCCATTTGTTCGCTCTATACATGATAGATTTACATTCACGAGGGGTTTGGAATATAGGGGAGTATCCTTTGTCTATTTTCCGATTATTTTGTTTCTTTCTGTACTACTATTAGATAGGTTTATAAATTATTTTCATTTGCCCCTTCTCACGGGCACTGATATACAGGACTATTTTTATTTTCCAAATGAACCATCTCGATCTCTCTATTCACTTTCTGCAAATATAATTATCCCAATGCTATACGCATTAATTTATTTTTATGCAGAAGAAAGGTCTTTTTATAATTATAATCAGGGGGCATTTAGAGATTTTGGAGAAGGTATTTTGTATGCTTTTGTAATACAGTCTATTGTTATATTTATACAGACCTTTATCTCTATAGATTTTCTGGCTCAAGGGACAAACAATGCTCCATTATTAGGTCGTGCTACAGGATTATTTCGTGATGCAGGGAGTGCTACATGGATGTATCCTCTTTTACTAATTTACTCATTGCACTACGCAGTAAAAGAATTAAATATAAGTCACCCAAAGCGTATTTTATTTTTATCATTATTTCTCTTATTTTTGGGGGGAATCTTGGGATATAGACAGGGTAGAGCGTACAATCTCATTTTATTTTCTTCATTTGTCCTTTTTCATATTAAAAACTTAAAGAGATATAAGAATAATTTAGGAATATTTCAAACCATTGTTTATGTTTTTTTACTACTTTGGGCTACAACGGTTGGATTTTATTTTTTTGCAAAGTTTACAAATGAAGGTAGGCTTTGGAATCTAATTACATCCTTTACCATTGGGGATAGTTTTATTGCGAGAGTCCTTCAACTCGATCCTGCAAGGACTTATTTGAATGAGGTCGCCCTCAGAGTTTTCAGTGAAAATCCCATCCTTGGCGGTGGTATTGCAGGGGTCACAGTGAGTCTAAAAAACCCGAATTTTTCAATTCCAAATCCATTAGGAGTTGTGGATGGTCCCGGATCACTTTATACGGGTCTTCCAGCAGATATAGGAATACTCGGAACCATTGCCATACTCTTATGGGTGGGTCTGCAGATATATTGGAGAAGTCACCTTTCATATATTTTGTACCTCTTAATACCCATGCTATTTGGGTATCACATTTCCCACCCTGATGGAGCAGTGTTTATTTTATTAATTATTGGTCCCCTTCATAGGTTAAAAATTATTCCTGATAACAAATCTAGATATGTAAGTATTTCAATTATAGTTATTTCATTAATATTTTTGATAAAACCTGTGAGTACAATTTTAACCGAGAAAAAAGTTCCTCTTTTTAGAGAGAATATAAACTCCTTTTTTCAAATATCGTATTACTCTCAAAATAAAGAAATTAAAAATGATATTCTTTACCCTGAAGTCAAAGATGAACAAGATAAGAAAACTCTGTATCACTCTTTTAGGGGAAAATTAATCTGGAAGATTAAAAATAGAGGTAAATTAAAATCCTGTGCATTTTTAGGAGAAGAAACGGGCTTGGAAACTACTCGGATGAGATGGACATATTTAGATGATAATTATGAGGATAGGGGACATGAAGATATGTCCATCTCTAGATATGATACGTCTTCAACTATAAATATTCCTGAGTCCGCTAGTTTTGTGAGACTCGAAGAGTTAAACTCTGCTGATTTCCCCATGAATCGTGGGACTATCTTTAATATTCGTGCGGAATGTTTCTCTCTTAAAAATGAATTTTTAGGACAAGGTCTCTAAGAAACTGGTTTGTAACCCACATGCATGGCTACATTGCCAAAAACAAAGTTTTCATAGGATGTATTTTCGAATCCTGTTTCTTTAAACATGCTTTGCAGTTTTTCTTGATCGGGATATTGCAAAGAAGATATGGGCAAATAGTCAAACATCTTATTTTTGCCTCCCCATATAATGTATCCCATTATTGGAACTATTTTAAAAAAATAAAAATCTGCAAAAAAACGAATGATTGGGTAGGGAACTTTTCCCACATCTAAATTGATGAAGATTCCACCCGGTTTAAGCACTCTTTTGATTTCATTTAATGCTAGCGGAAGATCAAAAACATTTCTCAAAC
The DNA here is from genome assembly GCA_947458405.1 of Leptospiraceae bacterium. Taxonomy (GTDB): domain Bacteria; phylum Spirochaetota; class Leptospiria; order Leptospirales; family Leptospiraceae; genus JACKPB01. The sequence continues at coordinate 44,375 of CANGZW010000009.1, read as the reverse complement.
CAAAACCCACCGTAACAGCATCCAAACTAGAATCAGAAAAATCTTTCAACGAAGTCGCATCTCCCTGTTGTACACTGCAACTCTCAAAAGTCTCTAACCTATGTCTTGCGATGTCTAACATTTTCTCAGAAAAATCAACAGCATAGACTTTTTCGGAAGCTGGAATTTGGTTTAATCTCAAGGAAATATCCCCTGTACCACAGCATAAGTCCATACACGTGATACGTTTTCCATTGGCGGAAGAATTTACCAATGATACAACACGGTTTTTCCAGAGTCGATGCATAAAAAAAGTATTGAGATCATTGAATAAGTCATATTTACCAGAAATTATATCAAAATTTTTCCGAACGAATTCAGCTTTTTCATCCTTAGGAGGCATTTGGAAATCAGTCATAGTCTCAAGAATTCTGTTAGGGCTTATTCGGTAAATCCCATAAATTTGTCGATTTCAACTTTTTCGTCTAAGGATAGAGCTGGAATTGTTCCCGGGAATTTTGTAGAAAGTTCATAAGCTTTTTCAAAATAAGGCTTTGCTTCTTTTCTATTGTTTTCTCTCCAATAGGAAAGACCATAGATAAAGTTCATAGAAACTGCTATGGATTTATCTTCCCCGTGTTCAATTCCTTTTTGTAATACGTCTCTTGCTAAACTAAAATATCTAAGATTCGTATATTCTTCATCAAATAAAAATAAACTTATCCAGTAGTACTTCTCTGAATCTTTATCTAGAAAGTAATTTAAACAATTTAAAAAGTTAGGCTTATTGCTGTATGCAAGATATATTCTTTCAAAAAAAATACCCTGTCCTTTTCTACTCAATTCTTCTGATGAAAAACCTATTTCATTCAAATCCAAGATGAGTGCCCTGCATCCCTCGGATATAGATTTCTCACTATTAGCAATCGTGATACCTTTGAAATAATCTCTCACAATAGGATGTGCTTTGTCAAGAAAGTTCTTACCCCTCGAGTTTTTTAGAGTATGGTCAGCTTTACGATCTATGAGAAGTTTTACAATATCCAGATAACCTTTTTGAGAAGCGATATGTAATGCTGTATTACCACTTTTAGCTTCTTGTTCATTCGGATTGGCACTTTTATCTAATAAAAGTTTTGCTATACTATGATTTCCATGAAATGTCGCCACGAGTAGGGGTGTAAAACCGTATTCAATATCTTTTTTATTGGGATTCGCTCCATATTGAAGCAGTATTTCAACAATCCCATAATGACCATTTCGAGCAGCTATATGTAGGGGAGTAAAACCCGATTTAGGTTCCCGGCAATGTATATCCGTTCCCTCTTTTAAAAGAATCTCTACCATACGATAATTGTTTCGGGCAGAAGCACGCAATAGATCGTCCTCCATGCCCATTAAAACATCACTCCACAAAGGAAACGTGAACAAAAGTAAAACTAAGGACCAAATCCCATTCATAGGTTCAAAATCTCTAGGATTATGTCTCATTGCAAGAAATTTATTGCGGCTAATGAAAAAATAATTGGTGGGTGGGGAGGGTTCTTGCAGGCTAAGTATCCATCAAAAATGAAAAATAAATATAAACTCAATTATTATTTTCCAATTAAGTGTATTACTTCTATGATTACTATAATACCGTTTCTATTTGAAATATTCCATTTAATTTTTAAGATCAAATTGTTACAAAAAATTAATAATTCATAATTTAATTCACTTGTGAATTTTTTTAACTAAAGATAATTATCTTGGTTTTACTCATGAATAAATTTGTTATATTTTCAATATTTGTATTAGCTTTTACTCTATCTTGCTACCAATCAAATAAAAATTCTCCCAAGGCTATAGAGGGAGTGCTAGATTTGGAAACCTGGGAGTTTGAAAGAGATGGAAATTTAAAACTTGAGGGAGATTGGGAGTTTTACTGGGGGGAACTTTTAGAGCCCAAGGATTTTAAAACCAACAAATGTCCACCTGAATCTAAATCCTGTGATAATTTCATCCCCCAACCTGATTATATAAAGATTCCTTCTCTATGGACTAGGGAAAATCTCAAAGAAAGTAATCCAAATAATAGCTCAAAAAATAATGATTTTGGAAACTTGGGATATGCCACCTATAGACTAAAAATTAAAAATTTTAAGCAAAAAGTTTTAAGCCTCAATCTATACTATATCAATACAGCCTATAAGTTGTTTATAAATGGAGAATTCATTCAAGAGATAGGTAGGGTAGGCAAAAGCAAAGAAGAGAGTATTCCCAGTAAAAAAAGTTTAGATCATACCTTTGAAAGTTCTGGGGAAAAATTAGAAATTGTACTACAGGTTTCTAATTATTATCATAGGGCGGGAGGAACCTGGGAACCATTTCTAATGGGAAAACCGGAAAGTCTCTATTTGGATTTAATTCATATAATTATTTCAGATATATTTATATGTGGAGTATTGACTGTAATGGGAATGTATCACATTGGATTGTACTCGTTACGAAAAAAAGATTTATCTCCTTTTTGGTTTGGGTTGTTTTGTATCTGTTTGTCGATTCGTTCTTTAGTGACGGGATCGCAAGTTGCATATTTATTTTAGTTTTACAGTAGCCTTGCCTTTTAAATAAATCCCTAATTTTAAATGGAATTTTATTGATAAAAAAAGCTTGCAAATTTTATATATAAATATTTATATATAAAATAGATACTATTCCATGGAGAACTAAAACTTTGCTTAGATTTATCATTTTGGGTTTTTTAAATTATCGATCTATGTTTGGTTATGAGATAAAGCAGGTTATGGATGGTTCTACTAGCTTTTTTTGGCAGGCAAAATTGAGCCAAATTTACAAAACTTTAAAATCATTGGAAGAGGAAGGTTTGGTAATTTCAGAGATTGAAAATCAAAATGAAAAACCGGATAGAAAACGCTATACAATTACAAATCTAGGTCAAGATGAATTTAATACCGAACTGAATAATCCTCTAAAAGAAATATCTCCTAAAAAAGATGATTTGTTGTTAAAATTATTTTTTTCAGCCAGTAAACCAAAAAAAGAGATACAGAGCGAATTGTTATACATGAAAAAATTACATGAACAGCAATTAAAAATTTACCAAACAGAAACAAAAGAGATTATCCAAAATGCGAAAAAAAATGACAAATGCAAACCAAATGATGCATTATTATGGGAAGCTACCCGACGACTCGGTGAGATGTATGAAGAAACCTATATCCGTTGGATTGATGAAACAAATACAACAATAGAAAAAAATTTCAAAAAAGGAGAAAAATCATGAAAAATAAAATTTATAGGAATGTTAAATTCATTTGTACTTTAATATTTTTAATAACTTTGGGAGTATTACAGTCTCAGGAAAAACCTAAGAATATAATACAGTTGGATATAACAGGGATTAAAAACAATACGGGGTTCATTCAAGTCGCTGTTTATAGAAGTGATACAGATTTTGATATGGATAAATTTTCTTATATAATAGCTGTACCTGCAAGTTTAGAAGTTCAGGTTTCCATTCCAAATTTAGAGGCTGGAAAATATGCAATTGCAGTATTTCACGATGAAAATAAAAATAAAAAACTAGATAAAAATTTTGTGGGAATACCCAAAGAAGGGTATGGATTTTCCAATAATGCAGTAGGAAAACTGGGACCCCCTAAGTTTTCTGAAACTTCTTTTTCTCTCGAGAGTCAATTAAAAAAAATGTCTATTCGAATGATTTATTAATGAGGGTTCGCAGAATCGTCTTTAATATTTTTACAGAAAATGAGAAATCAAAATAATTAAATAGATGTAGTATAGGAGACCTATGAATCAATTAAATAATAAAATAAATTCAGCTTTGAATGAGATACAGAATGGAATAAAAAATTCTACACAAAAGGATCTTTGGATAGGATTTTACTTTTCTTTTGTATGTCTTGTTGTATCAATCATAGGACTTCTTATAGACGATAGGATTTTGCTGTATGTTCCTATCTGGTTAAAACCCTTTAAGTTCTCTGTATCCAGTTTGATTTTTATTGGTTCTATTCTTTTCTTGTTAAAATATATTTCAAATAAGAAGTTTATTATTATTACAAATAAAATAGTGTCATACGGATTAATGATTGAGCTAATCATCATATTTTTTCAGGTATTTCGGGGTAAAATGAGTCATTTTAATAACCAAACATTCGAAGATATGATTTTATTTCAGATCATGGCAATCACAATAGTCTGTGTATGGCTGGGTTTTGGTGTGTATGCCTGGAAATTATTTAGAACCTCTGAATTCGGGAATGATTTACTCTTGAAAGGAATCCAAGTGGGTGCATTTATCACTTTTCTTACAATGCCCTTTGCATTTGTTATGCCACAGCCAAGTAAAACACAGCTCCAAGAAATCATAAAAAATAAATCCCAAATTGGTTTGATAGTGGGTTCCCATACTGTAGATGAAAAAGATCCAAGCCAAACGTATCCTCTAACAGGTTGGGCAAAAACAGGAGGAGATCTTCGGATTGCCCACTTCTTAGGACTCCATGCGTTACAAATTTTACCAATCCTAGCTCTTTTATTGAATGGAATAAACCTTTCTCTTACAAATAAAAAAAAGTTACTTAGTACTACAGGAATATTTTATTTTATAATTGTAGTAATGACACTTGTGCAGGCTTTGAAAGGGATTTCACTCTTGGGAAATTGAGGACTAAATTATTTAATTGAAAAATCAATTTCCAAATAGCGGATTCCATAGCTTTTTAATTCTATTTGGATTCAACTGGTTTATGAAGCATCCCTTAAATCCCCTCCCTATATATAAATGGTAAATATGCGATGAAAATATATTCTCCTTTATGCACTAAAAAGAGAGTCCATATCCCATAATTTAAATAAGAATTAAAATAAAATATTTACTTTCAGAAAATAGAACTAATAATTTATTGCACATTTTTTTATAATTTAAACATTGTAATTAACTTTAGACTTAATTTATCTAATTCTCAAGTTATAAAAGTTTAGACATAATCTTATTGTATAATTTTTTTCTTAAATACGATAATCTAATCAAATGCTTCGTAGCAATACTACAGGAAATTACATAAAATAGAAATATATGGCAGACATCACAAACAACCCAATTTCAAATACCGATCCTGAAAACAGAAACTCTGTTCAATATATTTATCCATTCAACGAAACGCAGGGATCTGCAATCCTTTCAAGGATTGTATATCACTCTAAACAGAAAGCTGAAAAAGCGGAAATGGAAAGAATTGATAAATTTAAAAAGTATATATTACGATTAAATGATTTCTATACAATCCAAGAATTATTTGAAACCTTAAAATTTGATAGTTCTTTAACTCAATCCCATAAAAGTACAGAATCAATAGACGAAGCCCTCAAAGAAATGATTGATTTGAATAATAAGGGAAGGATAAAGTATGGATACCTATATCCTGTACTACAAGAAATAAATAATGAGTTAAAGGCAAAGATACTAGTTTCAATAACACCGGAGATGGTCGCTCTCCCAACTGCTGTATATCGCGGAATTTTTATAAAGTACAATAAGTCATATATACTAAATTATTTATCATCCTTTCGACATGACCCTGAGAGTGATTATTATAAAAATCCCAATGGATATTTGATTAAAGTGGAAAATGGAATTAAGGTTTTTAATCCTTTTGGTCTTTCAATTTTAGAGACGCTTCGTGAAATTATAAATGATGGTTTCAGTCCATTTACACCTATTGAATTAAACGATTTCTTTCAAGATACAGGCGAATACTGTTCTAATTCTGAATTTGCATTAAGGCTTAACGATTTATATTATTTAAATAAGTATGAAATAGTTTTGAATCATCAGGGTGTTCCAATTCGAGAGCCAGAAGTATTCTTTCATTATCTATCTATTTATAATACAGTTGAAATATTAATACTCGTAGATATAAATGAATTATGCGACAAATACGGACTTTCTGTTACAAAGTCACAAATCAAAGAATACATTCGTAAATTTCCAAAAACATCAATTAAAGACCCTAATTTACTAGCTGAAAGATTAGCAACCCTTGATTCTATCATGCAGAAAGTTAATGCTAGCCCTAGAATGGAATCTGGAGAAAAGAAAATGATCTCCTCTATTAAGAGAGGTATTTCATTGCTTTATGAATTTGATAGTTTAATTAAAAAAACAAATGATTTCTTATCTGAAGCCCGCAAAAAACAAATGCTTGAAAACATCTCTCTTCATATAGAGGATCATTTCAAAGTAAAAAAAACATTGTATGTGTATGACCCCGAAAGACCCTTTGTGGAATCATATGAGAGAGATAAAAATACACCCGATAATAAAATTTTAGTGAAAAACTATATATTTAAAAATTTTTATTATTATGAGACAAGCACACATGATGGTAGGCCATTCTATTACATATTGAGTCCTAAGTGCTGTCTCGAAGTAATGGTAAATCTAGCCGATCTAGCACAAAATAATGACTCCTATAGTAATCAATACAAAGTAGTTAAGTTGCTAAGAGATAAGATGATCAAAGATGGTATCACAGATCTTGATCAAAACATTGAATTAAAACAAAAAAATAGCTTAGATAAAAATCTCAAACAAATTAAAGAAAAAGAAAAAAAAATAGAAGAGGTAAAAGAAAAGAAAAGAAGTTATAACAGTATGGTAGCATTTGCATCAGGGGGAACTTCCATTATATTTATAATGGTTCTTTTGATGATTTACCAAAACCCAATTATAATGACTTTAATTCCTGTATCTCTCATCTTAAGCTATTACTTAGGTGGGGTGATTAAAAAAGCTAAAAAAGACTTATTAAATAATAATCCAAATCTAAACCACTTTACAGAGGTTGCTTTTGATTCAAATTCTTCTTATTATATAGATATAGTCAAAAAATTATTATATAATGATTCTTCCAAAATAGAAGATAAGTTTTTAGATAAACATAAATTAAGTTTTATATTCCTTTCTATGATTCCAAAAATACGGGAAAATAGACCTTCTATGACCAATGAAGTTTCCGATGAAAATATAATCGAAAATATGATAGATATCACTGAAAGATTTTCCCTTGTGATAACTGTTCCTCCCGAAATTAGCAAAGGGAATATGGCAAAGCAAATCTACATCGCTAAAGAAAATTTGAAAGATAATTATATAAAAGCACAACTTTTAGAATTTTGTCTTAACAAACAAAAAGTCGCCAAACTTAATAAAAGTACAGATCTTGAAAGATACTATAAGTATCTAGCCGAAATTTTAGACCATGACTTCTCTCTCTATTTCTAGTAAAAAAGTCATGATTTAGAAAATTATTTTTTCATTTGCATAGAGATTTCTTTAACGGGCATATCAACAACGATATTTTTGTTGTTATCAAACGTTAATGTAACTTTTTTTGTATCACTAGTTGTTAATGGATTCTTTAATCCAATAAACATGATATGTAAACTTCCCGGTCTAAGTTCAACTGTAGAGTTAGCAGGTATCACTATTGATTCAATTGGTCTCATCATCATTTTAGCATTTTCAAATACTACATTATGCAGTTCAACTGTCTGACTGAAGTCACTTTCAGCTTTTATGAGTTTAATCTCTTTTGGTGTATTATTGGAAATTTTCATAAATCCACCTGTATTCGGACTGGCAGATGGAACTAATCTAATCATAGGCTCTTGGATAGTTATATCTTCTTTCTGTTGAGAATAAAGAAAAAGGGGTGATATGAATACTATCAAGGTTAATATTTTTTTCATGTGAATCTCCAAACTAATTTAAGTTTTTTCTAATGTACTGAGTAAAGACTTCTATTGGAATGTTATGTGGAATTGTGTCAATTAAATAATTATCTTTATCAATAACATATACTCTAGTGGAATGATCCATCGTATATTTCATCTCCGAATCGATAGGAACTTCCATAAAAAAAGCATTAAACTGTTCAGCAACTTTTTTTAGCTCAGTTTCTGATCCAGAGAGGGGAATGATTCCGGGATAGAAATGGTCAACATATTTCTTTATTTGAGGAAGTGTATCTCTTTTTGAATCTATATCTATAAAAAGGATTTCGACTTTTGATCTTTCTTCTTCAGTTAAAGCTTTCATTGAGTTTGCTATTGTCTGAAATGTGGTGGGGCAAACATCCGGACAGGATAAAAATCCAAAATAGACCAATCGAATTTTATCGGTTTTGGAGAGAACAAACTTCGAGTCTACTGTATTTAAAGTAAAATCAATCTTGGTCTCTTGATTTCTACTCAAAGGTTTGCATTGTATTACAAATAAAATAATTAAACATAGAGGTATTCTTAAAAATAGGATTCTTTGCATTTACTTAAATTGGAGTTCTTGTTCAAAAATTCTATCAAATTCTTGGAATAGTTCCAAGTTTATTGGTTTTAGATTTTTTTTTCTAAAAATAATTTTTTTTGCTTGCACTTTCTGTAAAATGATAATCCTAAAGGATGTTCGAAAAACTTAAATTGAAAATATATTAAGGGGGAATATTTTAAAAATGTTCAAACTTCTTTACTTCATCACTCTCATCAGTCTCGGAGGACTTTCCGCACAGACTAAAGCAGAGCTATTTGCCCGCCCCGGTGTCATCGGTGATTCCCTCAGTCAGGGTTTCTTTGGCGTAACCGTAGAAAAAAAATCCCAAGAATGGGCATACCCCGTATTAGTATCTAAACAAGCAGGATCTAGTGTTAGCTATAATGTTTTAAAAGGACCCTACCTTAACTTTGAAGATGTTTTAAAAGGCAATTGCGGTCCCATTTGTATTGCATCTAGTATAATTGGGGGCAATGACTCAACTCTTCAACTTCCAACCCATGCGGGTATCACAGGAGCGGATTATACCAATGTCCTGAGAACTAGTGGAAAATGTAATGATATAACAGCAGTAAAACAAGAAAAACAATGGTATTGGGCGACATGGTATTGGTATACATATCGCTGGATAACCGTTCAAGATTGTCAATCTCCAGATAAATTTCATCAGTATGGGCTCCGTGATTCCGGCACACAAATGGAAGTCATGGAAAAGGTCAAACCTACTTTCCTCTTCGGATCAGTAGGAGCAAATCACGTTCTCTGTACAGCACTTGCCACTTCCACAGCTTGTCTCGATGAAGCAAGATTTAAGAGAGATATTCGCGAAGTGATGAGACGTATGGCGGCTATAGGTTCAATAAAAGGAGGTGTAATTTTTACAGTTCCCAATGTTACAGCAATAGCATACTTGGAAAAGTATACTGATCCTCAAGGTCGTGCTAACTATTCCGGACTCAAGGCATTCTACAGAAGCTCTGTATCTAACCCGGATGAAGTTCTCGATCAGACCGAAGTTCAAACTATCACAACATTTCTTACAACACTCAACAACGAAATCAAAGCTCAGGCTACCGCGATGGGTTTTGCAATGTTAGATGCAAAAGTTATGTTTGATGATATAAAAGAAAATGGAAGACCTATCCGCAGTTCCGATGGATATTCACCTGGAAGTGCAAGAGCAAACTGGCCTTTACCGAATCAACCAGGATTATTCGGATTGGACGGAGTACATCCCAATATGTATGGTCATGCAGTGATGGCTAATGAATTAATTAAGGTCATCAATACAAAATATAATACAACAATTCCTCAGGTAAGCGAGTACAATGCGTGGTACAATGATAGCTTAAATCGTAACCCCATTGATCTCAAAAAATTCTTAACTAACACTATAATTGGTCAAGTTATATCATGGCTAATCGGTATCTTTGCATAGGAGATTGGAATGGATAAAAGATTTTATATATTACTAGGAGTAGCGGGTTCATTGGCACTTCTTCTATTCTTCCTTTCCTCAAAAAGCGAAGAAAAGAAAAAAGTAGTTTCTACCGGGGAGTCAGAGGAGATTCCCATTTTTAAGAATTCAACAGGATATTCCGACTCAATGTATCCTGATGCTCCTTCTCCATTTGTAAACGGAGAAGCTGAAGAAGAGGCCCGTAATTTATGGCCTACAGCTATCAAAAGTACCAAAGACGATGCCCACAGAGAAAAGGTAAGAGAAGAATGGCGAGACTTTGCAAGTAAATATCCTAAGAATATCTATGTTCTTAACGAATTTCGTGCACCTCTCACAGAGAAGGAAGTAGCCGAGAGAAGAGCTTCTTTAGATACCATAACTAGTGTGGACACATATTTCTACAGGGAGACGTCACGGGTGCGTTATGCAGAACCAGGAAAAGACCCCGTTACGCCTAAGGATGCCGGAGTAACACCTGACCAACAGAGATCTTTCTTTGATTATAAAATCAGGGAGGTGGAGTCAAAAATAGAGTTGATTCAATACGCTCGCGAACAGAAAGGACTCTCTTCTGACCAGGAAAAAATCGCCGACAGAGATATTGCTCAGTGGAAGAAGGAGTTGGAGGACCTTCAAAAAGTTTCTAAGACAGTACCTAACACCTAAGAATTATCGCCCGGTGGACTTACCTCCATCGGGTCTCTAAGTTTTCACTTGACATTTCTTCTACGCACACTATATTTCATTCAGATATATGATAAATCATAACCAAATTAGTTTAAAATCTTTATGGGGAATAATTATTTTATTCATGTTTTTCTTTTGTGGTCCACCAAAACCAATTCCAAATCCAGATAATCCCAGAAGTGAGCTTCCTGCAAAATCAGAGGCAGAGCTTTTAGCCGATCTCGACTCCCCAGAATGGAGTGATAGAACAGAAGCTATCTTAGAATTAGCTTCCATCCCTTCGGAAAGATATATACCCCGTTTTCGTTCCCTATTGAAGGAAGATCCCAATCCGAATGTTAGGGGCACAGCCGCAATTGCTCTCGGTGAAGTTCATGATAAAGAATCAACTCCAGCTATCATTGAATTATTAAAACCGGATAGTGGAATTTCAGCAGATATAGTTTTAGATGCTCTCTTTCGTATGGAAGATGTTCGAGCGGCAAAGCCAATTCTACCTCTTTTAGAATCTGATATTCATGCCATACGTTTAGAAGCCGTAGATGTATTAGCCCATTTGAATGATAGAAGTCTTGGAAAAGAAATTCTTATGATGGCAAATCGCAGTAAGGATGAAGAGAAAAATAAGACCTATGCTATGGTTCTTGGAAAATTGAGAATCAAGGAATCGGAAGACTGGTTAATTTCACTCGCAGGCAGGACAAAACCATCTCCCACGCTAGCGGCAACTTATCTAGCATTAGGGAGAATTGAAAGTAAGAAAGGCATTCCACTTTTGGCAAAGGCTCTAGGGGGAGATTTTGATAAAGGAAGGGAAAATTCTGCAGAGGCACTGATTCATATCAAAGACAAATCTTCTATACCCTTCCTTCTTGGTTACTTAGAGAATCAAAGTCATGACATACGTTATCTCGCGGGGAATGTTTTAATTCAAATTCAGGATCAATTGATAATAGATAAATGTATAAAACTGCTAGAGGAGAACAAAAAAGTATCAATTGGTGTTGCTTCTTATATTTTGGGTAGGTTTAAATCAGATAAGGCTAGAATTCTAATTGAAGATGCACTCGAAGATAAAACGAATGCAGAAAGAGAAGTCATTGCTCAATCCTTAGGATGGATACATAATAAAGAAAGTATTCCTCTCTTAATTTCTGTAATGGAAGAAAAAGATGGAGAAGGGAAATACGGCGCGGCTTGGTCCTTAGGGATTTTTGCAGACAAGTCTACTTTCAAAGCCTTAGAGAAGGCGACCTCCAGTAGTGACTTTAGACTCGCTAGTATTGCCACAGAAAGTATATCCAATCTCAGAATTCCTGAAGTGATACCTGTAATGGAAAAACGAATCTCTGAAAATAAAAATATATCTGTATTTGCATTACGAGCTATAGCAAATACACCGGGAGTAGAAGCACGAAAGTCTTTAGAGAATTTTGCCAAAAGCAAAGAGCCTACAATTTATAACCCTGCTATTGAAAATATTGGTCATCGAAGAGAAAAAGAAAGTATTCCATTTCTTATGAATATATTGAAAGATAATGACTCTAATAAAATGAGAGTTACCGTTGCAGCACTAGTGAATATTACTGATAAACATTTCTTTTCACCACAAGAGTGGTTAAATTGGTATGATACAGAGTGGAAAGAATAAAGTCTTAAAACTTTTTTAATATTGTTAGAGTTTTTTCAATTTGCTCTTCTGTGTTATAAGCATGGGGGGCAAATCTTATTCCACCTAATCGACTTGCTGTGATTATCTTATTTTCTCTAAGATAATTTACAGCTTTATTCGAATCTATATTTTCTTTTTTTGCAACTATAATTCCTGTTTTTTCTGCAAAAGAGTCCGTATTGATCATAAAATTTTGCTTTCCTAAGCCATTAGCTAATAAATCAGAAAGATAATAAATTCTTTCTCTAACTTTGGTAAATCCCGTACTACGGATTAATTGTAAAGATGCTTTTAGATATACCCAATCTATAAAACTCGGAGTGGAGACTTCATACCGTTCTGCCCCAGTTTTGTATATTTCTTTATAAGGTAAATAATTTTCGGATCCTAAAACAGACTCTGTTCCTTTAAATTTTACCTTGAGAGTTTCTAATTTATCATTGGAAACATAGATTATTGCAAGTCCAAGAGGTCCGAGTAACCACTTCCATGCCGAAAAAGCCATATAGGAAATATTCATTTCTTTTACATTCATTGGGATATGTCCTACGCCCTGAGCTCCATCTACAACAAAATGAATATTTTTTGATTTGCACATTTCTCCAATTTCTTTTAAGGGAAGAGGAATGCCTGTGCACCAATGAACCGCTGATAGTGATACAAGTGATACATTATTTGTTATACAACTCTCAAAATTACTTAAAAATTCAGAGGGAGACTTACCGATTGGTATAAACTTTATTGTATGACCTTTATCTTTAAGATGTTCCCATGGATATACATTGCTTGGATATTCATCTTCCAAAAGAAGTATCGTACTATTTTGAGGAAGAGTAATTCCATAAGAAAATATATTCATTCCCTCTGAAGTATTGTGAATGAATGCATATTCTGATGTTTCACCACCCAATAACTCTACAATACTAGTTTTGATTTCGTTTTTAACAGAATAAAAGGATTCTACTTCTGAAAATATACCATTTTTAGAATATCCATCTAAGTAGGACTGTATTGCATTTGAAACATTTGTTGAGGAAGGGGTGGTACCACAGTTATTGAGCCAAATTAGTTCTCTGTTAACAGGAAAGGCTTCCTGAAACAGAGAAAAATCATTTTTTTGCAATGGTTATTTTGATTGTTTTACAAGCTCTTCATCATCCCAATAGTAATCTGGTTTATCTTTTTGTGTTATAAAACCATATTGAGCTTCCATCATGAGCCTATTTTCTTCATTATAATCTGCTAATCGCTTGAACAAGAGCTTAATATCTGGTGCTGGGAATTTATCTTTCATTTTGTTATAAAAATCTCTTGCATCTTCGGCCGCTCTCATGGCTTTTTCGATTTTATCCTGATCATCCGTAACTGCTTTCGACACATTTCGCTCGATTTTTTTCATTACCTTAAAGATAGCAGTTGCATGAAACTTGTGAATTTCCCCAAGTTGCTTGAGATTAGGAAAAGCCACACCACCGCTAAGTTCTTTATACATATCTTGAATCAGCTTTATGTGTTCATCTCCGTCTTCCGCCAATTGTTGGAAGAACTCTTTTACAGATGATCCTTCTTTTGAACTTTCAAAGTTTTTCAAATAAAAATCAAAGCAATCTTTTTCATATTGGATTGCCATTGCTACTGCGTCTAAAAGAGTTGTATTCTTGATTGGATTCATATCGTTCTCCCGCTCAAATATTATAATTAATCTCCCTTTAAAAGCAAGCTGTTTTTTTAGAATTTTTTATACTCGACCCCGCCTTAATCGGGTAAATTCTGGAAGCACATGAAATTGGAAACAGGAAAAGTACACACAATTGTAACCGACCTAGATGGAACTCTACTCACTAAAGAGGGGACTATTTCGGAATTGAATCAAAAAGTTCTTCAAAAAGCTATTGATAATGGGATTGAGGTGGTTCTTGCTACAGGAAGGCGTTTCTATAGTACTTATAAGTTAGCTTCTAGTTTTAGTGGAACTCTACCTCTTATCTGCAACAATGGGCAAATTCTCAGAATATATCCATCCAGAGAAAAAATATGGCAAAAGTACCTTCACCCTGAATTGGTACTACAAATTTTGATGATAGGAAAAGAGAAAAAATTTACTTTTCTAATGCATACTGATAGAGAAGAGGAAAAAATTGACTTTATAACAGAAAAGCCCACACATTCCATTCACGAAGATTATTCGGGGGGGATAGATCGTTCTTTCTGGCATGAAAAAATAGAATCAGCAGACATACTTTATAATGTTACTGTACTTTGTTTTTTTAATGCATCTATTGATGTACTACAAGACTTTGGTAAATTGATCTTAGCGAAATATCCAAATGAAGGAATTAGAACTGTATTAACAACTATTCATAAAATAGGTCCCTGCCTAGAGGTAATACATGCAGACTCTTCTAAATGGGTGGGAGTTGAAGAAATTCTACGTCGTAGAGGTGATACGTACGAAGGTGTGATAGCTTTTGGGGATGAAGCAAATGACTTTGAGATGATAAAAGAAAGTGGAATCGGAGTTGCACTATCAAACTCGATTCAGTCATTAAAAGAAATCGCAAAACATGTGAGTAAATATTCCCATTCAGAAGATGGAGTGGGTAAGACATTATTAGATTTTGATATAGTTAGGATTTAGAAATATTTTGGAACAAAGTAGACCTAAAAGAAAACGATTGGAATCTTCGGCTCTTGATATGTCGCCTTTTATGGATATTATTTTTATACTCTTGGTATTCGTAATGTTGAGTATAAGTTTTCAAAAAAAGTTTACTGTTATGGAAATGGATTTGCCATCATCAATAGGTAGCTCAGAGGCGACTGAAGCTGATTTAGAGATTTCAGTTCTTGCTAATGGGAAAATTATGACTGAAAACAAAGAAATTTTACTAGAGGATTTGATCACAAATATCAAGAAAAATCCTCCTTCCCGTTTAAGATTAAATGGGGAGAAAGAATTGAGTTATGAAAATTTCATTCGAATTACAGAAAAAATAAAAGAATCTGGATTAGAAAAAATTGATTTAGGATTAAAATTGAAATAGTGAATATTCAGGAGTACGATAAAGAAAGATTAATTTATGCAAGAATATCATTGTTTGCAAAATTATTAGGATATTCGGCACTTTCTTCCTTTATTTTGATTATGATATTTATGAAAGATATACACATAAAATATAGTATATTAACTTATTATTCTATTCTTTGTAGAGTAGGGGGAATTATGATCTTCAAATATTATGAAGTTCCTAATTTAGTACATGATTTTGCAAATGGGAACGATGATCTTTATCCTGTAATACATGAAAATAAAGATAAAATATTAAAAGATTTATTCAAATCATTATATGGTCTTGGATTTGATAGAACTTTATTGGAAATTTCACCAGAAGATTTAAAAAAACATATACAGGAACTAGAAAGAAGAGACTGGAAAAAATATGGTAAAATCTACTTGGGCTTTTTTATTCTTATGACTTGTATTACTATCTGGGTACTACTACTTTAACTTTTCGTTTTGATTATGTCTGTCTTTATCTCTTTCAGTATTTTTCTTTATGGTTTGTTGTAGTGCGTCTTCTAAGGATATACCCATTTGATTAGCCATACAGATTAGTACAAACAGAATATCTCCCATTTCTTTGGGTATAGAATTAATTTTATCTGATGTTTTGAATGATTGCTCCCCATAAGTCCGGGACATAAGTCTAGATAATTCGCCTACTTCTTCCATAAGAATTGCTAAATTAGTAAGCTCGGAAAAATACCTTACTCCATATGATTTTATCCAATCATCTACCTGTTTTTGAGCCTCGTTTAGTGTGAGATTATTTTCTAATTTTTCCATCTACTTTTCCTTCTGTGATTTGAGTGAATAAATAATCTCCTAAGGCAATCGAAAACTTTTCCATACCATCTTTATTCAAATGAATTGTATCATAACAATATTTATTACTGTCATCATTATCAAATAAATCCTGAAGATCCAAAAAGCCTGCACTGTTTTTACCTAATGAATTTGAAATTTCTCTTTCCCATACTTCCATTTTCTCAGGACCACCAATTTTTCCCATTGTATAACTATATGGTGCGAGAACTGTTAACACATTTATATTTTTATTTTTATAATTTTGAAATACACGGGTTAGTCTTTTAAAATATAATCGTGTGGAATCGGTATCAGCAGTTTTTGCTTGTTTGGTCGGTGCTAGTCTATTGATTGTATCTATGGATAGAGCACATGTATCAAGAATAGCTTTTTTATGATCTATATTAGAGTTTTCAGGGAAGGGAGGATTATTAAAATCTTTAGTTTTACTAACACAATCATCTAAGCTCGAAAATTCATAAGAGCTCATTTTTTCGGTATGATCATTCTCAAAATAGTAAAAATTATTATTAGGATTTTTTCTATCTCTAGAAATATACTTAATTCGTTTACCTGGATCCAAGATAAAATCATTCATATCCCTTCTATATGCAATTGTTTTAAAGAGAATGTATGATATATCTGATATTCCATAGTGAGTTTCTAATTCTTTCTCAATTACAGGAATTCTGAATTTAGAAGTGTACTCAAATTCTTTAAGTAAGGGTATTACGTCAAATCGTGAAAATTCAGAAATCATAGCCAATGTAGGAAGTCCCAATCCTGTCTGACTAACCCAGGGCATTGTAACTTCTCCTACATATACGAGTAGTTTTACATTAGGAAATTCTTTCAGTATTTTTTCAGATACCAAATGCTGTACAATTAGTTCCGAGCCTGGGATTGCAATTGATTGGATCTTTAGTCCAGTTGGATTTATTTTTTCTTGTAAAATTCTCGTAGAAAGTCCCTGATAGGCTACACTGGTTCCAAGAATAAGTATATCAGGATCATGAGATTCTTTTTTTGAAATCACATGATTAGTAATACGATTTATATTTGCTGCATAAGAATTTTTCTTAAGGAATGGAGTATAAATACCAGATTCTAATATTAATTCAAACATTAAGAATGCTAGAATTGGAAAGAAAAATCGTTTATCTTTGTAAAATTTATTAAATTCTGTCATATTAAAATTGGAAGTATAGGAAATTTGTACTTTCAAATCCAAAAAATAATAAGAGGAAAATACTAACTGTATTTGCCATCATCAATTTGAAAGGAGAACTGGACATTGTTTCGATATTCCTTTTAGAAAATATGGTTGATGCTGTAAAACAAATGATTAGTAGTACACCATATCTCCAATTTGAATAAGTGGTAATTGATCCCTCGGTATAATTGAATAAGATCATAGAACTAATAATTTCCTTAACTTTAGCCATATTTTCTGCCCTAAACATCACAAATCCAAAGGAAAGGCAAAACATTGTAAATATTCTGCAAGAAATATCATAGAAATTACCTCCATTTTCGTTGAGTAATTTACAAACTTGTGATCTACTATATACTCTATGAATTCCAATCATTATACCCTGCCAGAGTCCCCATGCAATGTAGTGATACGCTGCTCCGTGCCAAACTCCCGCAAAAAACCAGGTAATAAATAAATTTCTATAGGTAATATGTTCTCCTCCACGCGATCCCCCTAGAGGTATGTAAATATAGTCCTTAATCCATGTTGAAAATGATATATGCCATTTAGACCAATGATCTGTAATACTATTTGTTGACATTGGAAAATTGAAGTTGGGGTCGAACCTAAAACCAAAAAGTCTCGCCACTCCTATTGCGATGTCTGTATAACCTGCAAAATCGAAATATATTTGCCAACCAAATGCAATCACTCCCGTCCAAATTTCCAGGGGACCCATTGTGGAATAAAATAAAAAAGTATGATCGACTACATTCCCCAAATTATCAGCAAATACTATTTTTCTGACAAACCCAATTAAAATTCTAGTAATTGCAATTTGAATATCTTCATTTAAAACAGGAAGTCTGACTTCTAAGTCGCGAAAAAATGTTGTAGCACGTACTATTGGACCTGCAACAAGTTGAGGGAAAAATGCAACATATAATGAAAAATCAATAAATGATCTTTTAGCTGCCAACTGTTTTCTATATACATCGATGGTGTAACTCATTGATTGGAATGTATAAAAAGAAATACCCACAGGTAGAGTGATATCTTGCAGTGCTATGCTCTCACTACCCCAAAAATTTATATCATTCACTACCCCAATTAAAAAGTTAGTATATTTAAAATAAGCTAAAAATCCTAAATTACCAACCATTGAAATAGACAAAATCCATTTTCTCTTAGTAGTTTTTTCAATCGGTGTGCTATCTAAATAGAGGGCTACAATATAATCCAATAGAGTAGAGGCTAAAATCAGAAATATAAAATAGCGATTCCAAGCCATATAAAAATAAAAACTGGCAAATAACAGTAATAATTTTTGTGTGTTACCTTTTAAGATATTTCCCAGAATAAGTATTACAGGAAAAAAAATTAAAAAATCAATCGAGTTAAATAGCATGGCTCATTGTTTTCTCTTTAATATAACTATCCCAGACATTTGTGATCTCTGATTCAATTAATTTTCCAGTTGATAACCAAGACCACTTTCCATTTTTAATATTTCTTGATTTAATTTTTGATACTCTTTCGGTCATTTCTATAATTTTAGATGACCATGATTTGACATTTAATGTTTCAGCTAATAAATCATAGGTTGGTTCTATTATTTCACGAAATACTGGTATATCAGAAGTAATACATAATTTTCCTTCTACGATTGCTTCAATTATGGGAAGACCAAATCCTTCATGTTTAGACGGGAAAAGAAAAAATTTACAATTTCGTAAAAGAAATGCAAGGGTACCCTCATCTGGATTCTCAATAAATATAATTCCTTTATTGGAATAAGCTCCATTTTTTAATGAATTTACTAAACTTTCTTCCCCCCATCCAATCCTACCAGCGATGACTAACTTATAAGGATATTCTGAATTATGTGATACGACATCCAAATATCCATCAATTAAAGTTCGGAGATTTTTTCGGGGTTCTATTGTGGAGATTGTAAGTATAAAATCTTTTGTTCCGGAATCGTTTTCTTTTTCTGTAATTCGATTGGCACCCGGATATATCACAGTTAATTTTTCAGCAATATCCGGTTTGAATTCTGAAATTTCATTTTTTGTATTCTCTGATAAACAAAAGATTCGATCTGCATGATTCAGTGTGAAAGATGAGAGGAGTTTGTGTTGGATAAAATTTGGATATGACATTGTCTCTGGAGCCGAAATAAAATTAAGATCATGATAATTCACCACAGTGGGTAGTGGTAACTTAAACAGAGGTAGAAGTTGAAGGGTTCCCCAAAATATATCCACATTTTCTGCACTCAGTAGACCGGGAAGTATGAAGTTTAGCCAGAGTATTCCAGGAAATTTTTTTATTGGACTTAAAGTTAATTTTAACTCCTCAAGTGTAGGAAGAAATACAGGATGAATTTCTTTGTTGGAATATAAGCGATATTCAAAGTGAGAGTCCTTTCTGACCAAATATTTCAAGGCTTCAATTAAATAACGGGAGTTTCCTGTATACCCATAAGAGAGTGGGCGGGCATCTACTCCAATGATTGGTTTAAGTTTTAGTTGAATAGACATTTCTTTATTTAACTCATCGGTAAATTTGCTAGTAGATTATTCTACTTTTATCCTAATTCCTTCACTATGACTAGAAAACTCGGGTGCATACATACATTGAATCGTTGTAATTCCATTCGAAAATTCACCTTTTTGTGATACACGTAATGGATATTCAAATACATAAACACCTTTGGGTAAACGATCAAAAAAGAAGTTAGTAGATGCATCACGTGTAGATTCATAAAAACCAAGTCCATCTCTATATTTATAGGATGAGATAACATTTAATGGTTCTAGGGAAGAGGCTCTCATATCTTTTAAATGGACGAATTCCATATCTCTGTCAACACTGATTTCAACTCTTACCTTTAAAAGATCACCAATTTTTAAGGTTTCAGATTTGATAGGAGATAGTGTCACCCCTTTAGTAGTGGTAGTTTGGAGGAATAATTTCTTTTCAATATGCAAGGGAGTGCTTGCCTTGGAAATCTTATCCAAATTTTGAAAATATTGCCAATACACACCTCCGAATGATACTCCTTTAGACATTGATTTAATCTTTATATTTCCCATAATAGGGGATATTTCATTTCCTGGAATTAGAGTTTTAAAATATCCTGAGCCTAATTCAAATTTTATGTTTGGAGTATCTTTATTGATGATTATCTCACCTAAAGATATTTCAGGGATTTCTGATTTCTGTATGCCATTATCTCCTAACAGTAGGGAATAGATTGCTGAAGAGGTTGATTTAGTTGTGCTCCACTGATTTGTTTGTTTTTGTTTTAAAAGCCAAACTTTCATTTTATTTAAATAATCAGAATTTCCCTCAATTTCGTAAAACGCTTCTATCAATAGACTCTGTGTTTCCACTGGCATTTCAAACCAATTGTATGACCAATTAGATTTCCAATAAATACCTAGTTCTTTTGATTCAATAGCATTTTCTTTTAATGATTCAATAATTTTATTTGCAGATTTTGAGTCACCAAATCTTTTTAAAGCTAGAGCAATCATACCTCTACTATAAATTGATGTGCTGAATTTATACTTTTTTGCCTGTGAAACAAAGTAATCAAAAGCCTCTTTATTAATTTCGGAAATTTTATTATTTACAAAAAAACTTCTGGTATATAGGTAATGTATTACAATTGGAGAAAGTTGATTTTCATTCATATCTATAATCTTCTTTTTATCGAGTTGTTTGATATATTCGTAATCCTCTCGCATAGTTTTATCTAGATATCGAATTCCTGAATCGACCATTTTCTCTACAGATGTGTTAGGTGCTTTAGAGTAGATCCCAATTTTTTTTAAATGACCAAAACCACCAAGTAAATATTGAGTAATAAAACGATTTCCCTGCATACCTTTAAACCAAGACCAAGACCCATCCGAGAGTTGGTTTTCTTTTAATTTAAAGAGTGCTCTTCCCAATTCTTCCGAGACCTTAGATGTCTCAAATAGATTTGCAATACGTCTTTTATTTTCATTTTCTTCGTTAGAATTTGCTACCCATGGAGTTTCTTCAAGAATGAGACTTTTTAATTCCTGATTTTTTTCTAAATTAGAGGTTAGGCTATTTTGATTTTTTTGAGGTAGTTTTCTCCATTCAGAAAATACTTTTTGAATTTCGGGATTTTCTTTTGTGATATGGAGTGAAATGGAATTAGCATAGTATCTACTAAAGGTTTGTTCCATGCACTCATAAGGATATTCCGTTAAATAAGGCAATGAAGAGAGGGCAAGCCAAATGGGGTTGGAAGTATATTCCAGTGTTAATCTATGATGTTTTAAGGTTTCAGACTTTTCTGAATTTAGAAGTTTTGAAAATGTGAAGGTCTCTGTTTTCTTTCCTATTATAGAAAGTGGGAGTGTTTCAGTTACGAGCATTCTGTTAGTCAGAATTGGTAAAATCATTTCCTCTCCATCAGAATATTTTCCAGAGCTTGCATTTATTCTATAGAGCACGGAACTAATTCCCTGTGGAATCCGTAGTACCCATGATACTGTAGTACTACCTTCCTCTTTTATTTCAAAAGAAGTTTCATATTCGGATTGCTTTTTTTTATCACCGGGAAAAAATTTTGAACTAATATTTTTCATAGTTTTCGGATCAAATAACTCTAATTCAGTCTTTCCCCAGAGGGACTCTTTTGATAAATTTTTCAGTTTTGCTGAAAATTCAAGCGTATCACCTTCTCTAAAAAAACGGGGAGCATTAGGAACGACCATCAATTTTTTTTCTGCAATAAGTTCATTTTTGGTAAATCCAAATTCTAAATCTTTAGTATGTGCAAAACCTAATACTTTCCATGTTGTAAGACTATCGGGAAGTTTAAATGATAATAGGATATTCCCATTTTCATCTGTTTTTAAATCGGGGTAGAAAAAGGCTGTTTCTCTAAAATCAGAACGAATATTTTGATTAATTTCAGGAATATCCTCCTTTTCTTCTTTTTTTTCACGATTTCCTTTTTTAGAACTTGGAATTGGCGATGTGGGAACATTTTCACTTCTCATTATTCCATCATCAAGTTGTGGAGCCTGAGAATAAACTCTCATTCTTTTGTAGTACACAGGACTCACAAATGTGTAAGTATATCCGAACCAATTCAAATTTCGATACGATTTAGAAATATAGTTAGTTTGTGAATTCCAGTTATGAGAATAAAAGTATCCGTTTGAAATCTGAAAGGAATTACTACTACTCCAGTTTTTACTTGCATAGTATAGAGAATATATATCAAAGTAAAAGTTATTTACTCTAAATGCATCCAGAGAAGCGTCATACATAGTTACCAGTAGCTCTGCTATCACCTTATCTTTATTATTACCCTCTATTTTTATTTTCCATTCTTCCTCTTGTCCCGGTTGAAGTTTATTTCTGAAAGTTTGAAAACTAATATTTAACTCTTTATTAGAGAATGGGACCAAAATAGTTTCAGTTCGGCTATATAAACGATTATTTGCTATAAAAGTATAATGTAATCCAAAATTACCCCTTTCATTTTCAGTAATTGGAATATTTATAAAACGTTGCTCTGAGTCCAATTTTTCAGGATCGAGCCATTCGGATGAAATTATTTTATCATCTTTTTCTATTTCAAGCAATGATTTCCCTTTATAGGCATTACTTATATAAATTTCAAGATTTTCCCCCACTTCCAATTTTTTCTTAGAAATATGGAAATATTTATTATCAGGAGAAGGAAGTTTCTTTTCAGAATTATTTGTAATACTGAATATTTGATAATCTTTTACTTCTAATTTAAAAGAATCAATGCAGGTTACCATTGCTATATAGACCCCTGATTTTAAGGGCTCTGAAACAACTACAGGGATTTTATTTCCATTGACTGTATTAAATGAAGTAGAATAGACCTTCTCTTCTTTTGTCCAGTTTTCTCGATTATCTTCCCCTCCATAGGGATCTAAGGGTAAAGAATTATGCCATTCTTCCTGTGTATATAAAAGATGATCGGGTAGATTCCAAACCCTCGATCTAAGGGGGTAGGGTGGGGCTTGCAGTCGATAGAGTTCAAGTGTTCCAGAGCTACTTACTGTACTACCAGAAAGATTTTTTACTTCTATTGAAATCTCTTTAAACTTTTCTGTTAAAATAACATCCGGAGTGTTTAATTCAACTCTCATAGATGTATAACCTATAGGAATACTTAATGAATTACTGACTGTTTCACCATTGACATCAGTCACATCGGCTACTATCTGAAATGTAAATATAGGTTCATTTTGAGAAGAAATAGTTTCATCGGGTAAAGATTCAAATGGTATCTCAAACTCACCCTTGTTATTAGTGAGAGTCTCTCCAACATTGATAATAGCTTCTGAAGAGATGGGAGGCATAATACCATAACTATATCTGAGATGCGGAAAAATAGCCGACCTTTTGACTGTGTATTTTACTTTAGCATTATCGATAGGAGCTCCGGAATATGCCTTTGCAATTACTTTAATTGATACATTCTCATTTAACTTTAAGTCAGTCTTGGGTTTTTGTATTTCAATTTTAAATTTAGGTCTTTTGTAATCCTCTACTGAAATACTATATTCTCCTGAAAAATTAGCACATCGAAGAGTATATTTACCTGTAAGCCCTGAGGTTGGAATTGTAAAACTTCCTGAGATTGAGCCAAATTCATTGGTTTTTAAAACAATCTCTGAAACCATAATCTTATTTACATTTAATAGTTGTATTACTGTTTCTTCATTTGGTAGAATTTTATTTGTATTACTCAATGAGGAAATAGGTATGGCTTTAAAATATATTTTTTGACCCGGTCTGTATATTGCTCTATCAGTAAAAAAAAATGTTTTTAAGTTTGGAGTTTCTAATTGAGAATTTTCTTGATAAACACCCTGATAAAAAAGACCCTTTGGATTGTCTCCTAAGGGCGAAGAAGGGTTTCCGATTAAATATTTCTCATCCTTATTTTCAACTTCCAAATAATAGTTAAGATATGTTTTATCCATTTGGGGAAGCGAAAAGTATCCACGACCATCTGTCTTAAATGTTTTTATTAGAACATCATTATATTTATAGTTTTTATTATCATAACTCTCTACAAATTGTTTTACAGAAATATTTTGTAAGGGCTCACCCGAAGTTCTAGATGTTAAATAAAATTCTAAATTTTTATTATTTATTCTGTTAAAATACGCAATATCGGAAGTTCTAAATATTTCAAACGAAATACCATTTCTATCTATATTCATTTTCTTGTCTTCGGAAGCAAAAAGAATATATTCTCCAACAGGAAATGCAGGAATGATTATTTCTGAACTGTGAGTATTATAATCCCTTGGATTTTTTAAATTTACAGTAAAACTTTTTAGTGGTTTTTTGTTAGCATAAAAGTTAATTACTTCTGATTCAAATGGATAGTAGCCTGACCTTCTCTTTTTTTCTTCGTATACTTTTCTAAGGCTTTCTGTTTCACTGCTTGACACTGGAAAGACGGAAAAAGTTATTTCATCTAAATTTTTGTGGGTTAAGAGTAGGGGAAAATCTTTACCAGGAATTGAAGTTTTTTCTACTTGAATTTGTATGACCTTTTCTCGTAAGCTATTTAATAATGCATTACAATTTTTACCCCCAAAATTATCAGGATATTCAAATGCCACTGCAAGACATACCTCTACAGCTTTTTGGGCTGAATCTTTGTGTAAATTTCCAAATTTAGGATTGTACAATGCCGCAGTTAGAGCATACTCTTTTGCAATCAGATATGAAATTTCAGAGGATGCGGGATGAGATTCATATTTGCTTTTTAATTTAACCAAAGCATTCAAATAATGACTTCTTTTGTTAGGCTCAATGGATAAAGAGTAGATAATTGTATGACGTTTAATATCCGCAGAGAGTAGGGCATAGAAATCTTTTTCAGATTTAGTCTTTTTCCAAACATCCAATCTAAATTTTAGTAATTTTTGAAGTAGTAATACACCTTTATATGGAAAGGAATTTTCTTCAATATTTGAAATATTGGCACTTATAAATATTTCAATATCAGAATGATACAATAAGTAATCTTTCTTATCATCTAGGGAAATGGTATTTTTAGAAATGTAAAACTTATCTTTTGGAGAAGTGAGAGTGGATTCTGAATTAGTATAAAAATCAATAGCCCTATGAATCAAAAAGTCATAAAGTGTAGGTCTTTCACTATCATTTTCCTTATTAAAATTTAAGATAGGTTCTATGGAATTGATCGGTATTTCTGCTAATTCTTCAGGAGATTCTAGGGATTTGATGTATTCGGAGGAAGAGTACTTAACTATTGTAGATAGATCCCATTTTCTAACATCCGTTTCATTATTTTTTTTGATTTCAGTTCTACCTAAAAATTGAATCCTATTTCTTTGATAATAATTCCAATACATTTCACCAAGCATAGAGTGAAAAATTTGCTTTGATGGAGTATTGGCAGTTTTTATTTCCTGTCTTACTTTATTAAAGGCTGTATAGAATTCTTCTTCATCGAGGACAGACACAAATTTTAATTGATGAATGATTGCTTTTGCAAGCATGGGAGTATTATTTTCTTCTTTTGACTTGTTATAAATGAGATCTAATATTTTTAATGCTGAACGTGGCTTTCCCTCTCCCTCAAGAGTTTTAACATTGTCCCAATTTTCATTGTAAAATGTGGATGAATCTGTACTCTCTTTCTTTTTTTCCCGCTGAGCCTCTGAAAATATTTCTCCACTCGTTAATAAAAGAATTAAGAAAAAAGTTATTTTTATGCCAATATTCATTGAGTATTTTTGTTGAATTCTAATTTTAAACAAATTTATTTCCTTGATTCGTATCACAATTTATTGAAAAGTAAATGACTGAGAATAACAGTTCTCCCCGTCCAAAAAATGGTTCTAATCCAATTCGTACTCACCAATCTATTTATTAAGTCAAGCTTTTCTCCCCCTGAGATCTCCCCATGTATTGGAACCTGTAAAAAGAAGGTAGATGCCCAGATGGCTAGTATCATCCCGAAAAGAACTGAACTATAAGGGGAACTCATAAATTCATTTTCCCCCAGCAGTAAAAATCCCGTGAAAATTTCTGCACACATTGCAGGTAATACAATATAAGTAATATTTATACTATGAAGAGAATGGTACTCAGGGAAATTTTCTTTTCCCACATTTGCAAAGAGGGGATAGTGAACTACCTGAATGCACCAGATTAGTCCCGTCATAAATACACAAGAAACAAAATTGATTAAAAATATAAATTTCATTTGGATTTACCAATCATTGTACCAATTCCCGTATTGGTAAATAGTTCTAATAAAATAGAATGCTCCAATCTACCATCAATTATATGAGCATTTTTTACTCCAAGCTCAATAGCTGTAATACAACAATTTACCTTTGGAATCATTCCTCCCGAAATTTTACCCGAGCTGATGTTTTCAAAAACTTCTGTTTTTGTTAAGGAATTTGCGAGTTTTCCATCCAACAAAACCCCCTCTGTGTCGGTGAGTAAAATTAACTTTTCCGCATTCAAGGCTCCTGCAATTGCTCCTGCCATAGTGTCCGCATTTATATTGAGAGTTTCTCCGTCTTCAGACTCAGCTACGGGGGATATCACGGGAATAAAATCATGGGAAAGTAAACTTTGCAAAAGTGAGGAATCCACTTTTTTGATTTCTCCCACAAGTCCCAAATCGGCAAATTCCTTTTCGCCCTTTTCATTGGTAATTTCTAATTTATGTATCTCAGCTATTCCTGTTCTTCCATCTTTACCGGAGATTCCAACTGATTTACCACCCTTAGAGGAAATTAAACTTACTATTTCTTTATTCACTTTTCCCGATAAAACCATTTCAACTACTTCCATTGTAGCCTTATCTGTAACACGGTGTCCCTGTATAAATTTGGAAGGTAAATTTAGATTTTTTAAAAATTGATTGATTTCAGGACCCCCTCCATGAACAATCACGGGTTTTATTCCGACATATTTTAGTAATACTATATCTCTTGCAAAAGATTCTTTTAGTTCTTCTTTCACCATAGCCGCACCACCATATTTGATTACGATGATTTTTTCTGAAAATTCCCGGATATAGGGAAGAGCTTCTAAAATACTTTTTACCTGGGAAATGGCATTTTGCATGAATAATGTTCCTCTCAGTGAAGGGTTTTGATAATCAGAGTAATTGTCAAGAGAGGAACTGCTGATTTTATTTTCCTATTCGATTTAGAAGATAATATTTTCTAAAAAATTGCAACTTTCCCCTCCTCGATTTTCTTTAATTATTCTAATGCGACATAATCTAACTTATGGGAAGTAGTATATAGGATGAAAAATCTCTTTTTTATGAGGAGTAATTTAAAAAAAATCCTTTCTTTGATATAATAATTTATTTTAGAAAACTATCTAATACCTTGGCGAAAGTATCCAACTCTCTTCTTTTCTCTGAGAACATTTTAAATTCAAAAACTGTTTTTTTGGGGTAGAAAGAAAATTTTCTGGAGGAACACTATGGACTTTGAAAGCAGAGATAATTATCAAGTTCCACTCTTAGGGCAAATTATTATGGAAGCAACCGGTATTTTGGATGTCTCAAAGCTAATCCTGGGGATTCCTGAAC
Source organism: Leptospiraceae bacterium (assembly GCA_947458405.1). Classification (GTDB taxonomy): domain Bacteria; phylum Spirochaetota; class Leptospiria; order Leptospirales; family Leptospiraceae; genus JACKPB01. The sequence continues at coordinate 16,514 of CANGZW010000009.1, read as the reverse complement.
TACTAAGCTCTTCGAGGGGATCCGGACAAACTATACTCTTTGTTCCGGGATTTGGAACAGGTGATACAATTACCCTTCCTTTTCGTAATTATTTAAGCTTTCTTGGATATGATGTGCACGGTTGGGGTTTGGGTTTGAATACCGGGAATGTTCCCCGATTATTACCCAGGGTTTCAAAGCTGGTCAAAGAACTGGCTGAATCTAAGAAACAAAAAATCACTCTCATAGGTTGGAGTCTCGGGGGATATTTAATTAGAGAAGCGGCAAGAGACTACCCCAATTATGTTAAGATGGCAATCACTCTTGGCTCTCCTGTGATCGGTGGACCCAAATATACATCTATAAAAGACATATATAGGTTTAATGGAGTGGATACTGACCTCTTAGAAAAAGAAATTGATAAGCGTTATAAAGTTCCCATTGAGATTCCTGTTTTAGCTTTCTATTCAAAGCAGGATAATATTGTATCCTGGCAAGCCTGCATTGATTCGTTCTCTCCGAGGATTAGACATATAAAAGTGAATACTACACATATCGGTCTTATTTATTCATTGGAAACATATTCATTAACCGCAAAAGCTCTTAATGGTGAAATACAATTATATTAAAATTACTTTAAATTGTGATAAACAAAAGAAAAACTATTTATATGGAAAAAACTTTTTTTATAAAGGTTAAGGCTCCCTACTATAAATTTTTAATATTTTTGTTTCTATTCATTTTCAATCTACCCATAAATTCTCAAAATAAATTAGATGGCGTAATACAAGAAGATGGTTTTACTTATGCAATTTCTCTACCTGTAACTTTCAAAAAAGAAAAAAAGTATCTCCTTGGAATTTGTTTACACGGTCTCTACGGGAGTGGGAAGTTTATGGCAAAGGATTTTTCTATCTATTCCCGTTATATGAATATGATATTAGTCTGTCCTAATGGGAATATTCCCGATCCAAGTCGATATGCTACCAAATGGGGAAGCGAAGATTCCATTGAGTATTTACAGACCTTTTTGGATTATATAAAAAGAAAATACAATGTGTATGACAATCCTCTCTTGATAGGTTTTTCACAGGGAGCAAACCAGGCTTTTTATATGGCTCTACGCGATCCTGAAATCTGGCAGACCGTCGCTGTTCTATCCGGAGGATATTCTGAAATTCCAGTAGAGAATCATCCCAATATAACAAAAATAAAGCTCCTGTTTATATCAGGGGATACAGGACCCGGAGAGATTTATACTTTGCGAAGGATGAATGAAAAAATAGCTTTATTCTCGCAATATACAAAAATCAACCAAACAATTATTAAGGGGCACCTTCATGAGACTTCTCCCTTATTTGCCTATAATATATTTAAATGGTATATAAAAGATAGCTCTAATTTTAAAAAATCTTTCTGGATGAATAAGGGAGACTTTTACGGAGAGTATTCCAAGGGGGAAGATGAATTTCAGAAGGGAAATTATCTAAAAAGTATAGAGTATTTTAAGTCTTCTCTTAAGCTAAATCCTGTGTTTCCCCTCACCCATTCCCGATATGCCCATGCTTCTTTGCTCTCAGGAAAATTAAAATTTTTTAAGAGAAGTTTTTATAACTCTCTCGAAATTCATACCAACGATCCCACTATTTCCAGAAAAAATATCCCTCAATTATTTGAAGATTTACGTATTACATTAAAGAGTGATGATAAACTAAGAAAGTATTTTATTCATTATTTGGAATCAAATTTAAGAGAATACGAGCCTATGATTTCAGGAATTTTTTCTGCAGAGATTAATCTCCTCTTAGCCTATTTGCATAATTATTCGAATGATCCGGAAGAATCCAAAAGGGCACTCGAAAATGCAAAAACGCTTTTTCTTTCGATTGAAGACACTTCTTCCGATTATTTAGATTTCCAAGTGCAAAAAAAAATTGAAATTACCGAAAATTTTTAAAAAAAAACCTTCGGGTGACAATACCGTGACAATCCCTTTTTGGGACGTGCTAATATTATAAGTGTGGTCAAGATCTAGTTGTCAATTCGAAAGGTCGGGAAATTTCCAATGAATTCCCGACTTCTTTTTTGTTCATTCCATCCTAAATTTTAATAATTTTAATTATCCCTGCCGAAGTTGAATATGTAAATCTATCTTTTTAACAAATATTACCTTGAAATATTAGGTGTAAGATAGATTTTGGAAATAAATATCCAGAAAACCAATAGTATTCTTCTTAAAATTAGGTTTTCCAAGAGGAATTTCATTTGTACAGCTCTATTCGAATCACCTCCAGAAAATCAGCTCTCGATAAAATTCAGGGATATTTGGTTTTCAATGCTATTCGAAAATTCAAGCTCGATAAGACCATGGAGATTGAATTTAATGATCCTCCAGAATTAGAAAATTATCAATATTTCAAAAAAGATTTATTAGTTGATAAGGTAGATGTTATCGTTCATTCTCATAAGAATGTTCATCAGGATCCTAATAGTGATACAGAGATATTTTCCGTTCTGAAAAGAGGTGACAGTCGGGATGTACTCTTATTCAAAAGATCTTCCTACCCAAACAATTCTAATGAGATAAAGATTTTCATTTCTACTGACCAAAATGAGCATAGTTTCAAAAAGCATTTGAATATAGATAAATTTTTGAAAACTTATTTTCCTCTAAGCCTACGTTCTAAATCGATTCATTATATGCCTTCTAAGGGAGATACTATAAATAGATTAGAAGAGTGGTACAATTCTGATTTGGATGGTCTTGTATTACCTAAATATGAAATAGATAGACTACTACTTAGAGATTATCCTCAATGTGACGAAGAGGATTTGAAAAGAGTAAGGGAAACTACTCAGAAAATAGTTTTGGATTCACTCTTTATTGTGATACCTCTGTCTGAAAATCCTTCTCTTCCGGGGGAAGGTGGTATTGCAGTAGAATTTAAAAAAGGCAGAGAAGACTTAATAGTAATATTAGAAAAAATCGTACTACATTGTGTTAGAGAAGAAATTACCCAAGAAAAAGAAGATTTTCAAAAATTGTCCCTTCCCTTTAACTCACTCGGTATCAGTTATTTAAAACGGGGCTATGGTACAATTTTACTTCAAAAAAAAATCAATCCTGATGGGAGTATCTCCTCTATTAAAGAATTACATACTTCCCACCAACCTAAGGCAAAATCTATTTCTGCCCTCTTTCCACAACCAAACTACATTTCCTATTCCAATAAGACATCTATTGAAAACCTCTCTACTCCACCGACTGGAAATTTATATGTAACACTTTCAGAAGCATGGCAAAGTCATTGGGAAGAAAAAAATATTGGGGGAATCATATGGTGTGCGGGCTTAAAAGCAATGAAAGATCTCGCAGATAGAGATATTTGGGTCAGTGGTTGCTCAGATGGGTTTGGGGAAGGTGAAGATCCCGATCTCTCTAAATTTTTAGTTAACTCTCAATTTTTAAAGTTAACTCATGCGGAAAGCACATCGGTTATATCCCGTTATAAAAGGGTTTTTACGTATCATTTAGAATTAAATGAATTTCCTGACTTAACTACTTTTACACATTTTTTTTGGTCTAGTGGTTACCAATTTCAAAATGCCTTAGAGAAATATCCTTCCATTAAAAATTCTTTTCATGCCTCAACTCCTGGTATTACAAGGATATTTATCCAAAAAACAATCGGTAAGCCCATAGATACATTTTTGAGTTATGAGGATTGGTTATTGTATCATTCTAGATAGATTGTAAATTAATTAGTTATTATATAAAGGTAAAAATTATGATTTATGTCCAATAAAATGAACAAATTATTTTAAGGATCGGCTATGAGTTAATTGGAACAAAAACAGTAAACTCAGTATCTGCTTTTTCACTTTTAAAGAATATGAGTCCTCCATGGTCATGAACTATTTTTTTTGTTACGAATAGCCCCAGTCCTATGCCCTCCCCTTGTGACTTTGTTGTAAAAAAAGGTGTAAATACTTTGTCATACATTTCTCTTGGAATACCTTCTCCATCATCTTGGAAGGATACTGCGACCCATGAATTTTTAAATTGAACTTCTATATTTGTTCCAAAGGAATAGGATGATTTATATGCTTTATATTTATCTGGTATATTAGAATATAGGTTCATTTTGATTTCAATATTTTTCTCCTGTGAATTTTGCATTGCCTGAATAGAATTAAAAATTAGATGTCTCCAAACTTGACTGAATGCTTCTTGTGAACATTTCAATGATAAATCAGATATATAATTTTTCTTAATATTTATTTTTCCTACAATGTAATTATCATATACCTTCAGGGCTTTTTCAATTTCTTCGCTTGGGTTTACTATCTTTTCTGTGGTATAATTTTCTGTATTTAGATAAGTTCTTAAAGCAAATATCACCCTACTAGCTTTTTCAATTGCTATCTCGATATTAGAAATAGAATTGAATTGTCCAGTTATAAATAATAAATTATTTATTGTGTTACTAAATTTTACTCCTCCTAATTTTTCAATATAATCATTAAAAGGTGGAGTTATTTTCAATCGTATTAATTGCTCAGAGAGAATTGAAATTTGATTTGGATTTATAGAACTGTACGATTCCAATTCTTTTTGTATATCTTTCTTAAGAAGTCTTTCTTGTTTTGAAGTAAGAAATTCCTTTTTATTTATTGAGAGATTTAATAATTCGTAAAAAACATTTTTTTCTATTTCTGATATTGAACCCAAATAATTAGGAAGCTCAGAGTAGCTATTTTTCAAATTGATACTTATTAATTCAGAGTTAGATTTTATAACTCCTATAGGATTATTTATTTCATGTGCTACGCCCGCAACTAAACTACCAAGAGCTGACATTTTTTCTACTTCAATCAATTGCTCCTGAGTATTTTTCAAATCCAGTAAAGCCTTTTCTACTCTTAGCCTTTCATTATCAGCATATATTTTTTCATTCTCTAGCTCCAAGGTTCTTTCTTTAACTTTCTGTTCCAAACTGTCAGTAAATTCTTCCAATCTTATAAATGCCTTTGAAGATTTTGTGGAAAGAATGAAAGCCTGAAAAAATACGAAAATGAAAAATCCTAGAGGACTCAGATAGTCTGAATTAAAAGAAATAATATTTAGTAATATATCATTTATTATAAATATTAAAAATATGCTCATACCAATCATTAAAGTAACAGAACTCTCTCTCTTTCTAATTACCGCTAATATTGTTGAATAAACTAAATACAATGAAGTAAATAAAGTTACAATCATGACCCACAAAAGTGTATAACTAAATATCGATGGAGGCGTAAATATCACCACAAAAGTAAAGAAAAAATAGAATACTACATTGAGCTTAACAATTTTAGAATTAATTTCTTTTGGAAATAAGGAAGATATAAACAAAACAAGCATGGGAGGACCAAAATAAAAAGTAGAGTATTCCAGTGTTACACCTAAACTCCAACTCATTGAAGGTATCACCTTATAAATAAATCTTTCTCCAGTAAATATACTCCTAAATCCCATTAGAAAACAAAAAAGTCCAAAATAGAGTGGAGATTTATCTTTTCTCCTGTAAGCAAATAAACCAAAATGATAAAGTCCCATAATCAAAAGACTTCCAAAAAGAAAAAAATCAATTACAAGGCTTCGTTCTTTTTGAAACTCTATAGTTCTCACTTCCCCTATCTCAATAGGTGTAAAGATCCCTCCGGTATTATTGAAATAATTAGATATCTGTATTACAATATCTATATCTCTTCCAACACATGAAATATATCCACTCCCGGGAATCATTTGAGGAATTGCAGAATTTGAGTCGGATCCTACTTTTCCATTTTCATAAATAATATTATTATCACAAAACAAACGAAAAGAAGTCCCGATAATATTTACATATACCCCCAATTTTTCTTGAGGAACATTGATCAATCTCAGATGAAGGGTTGCATAACCATGTCCGGATAATTTTAAGCCCTTCCAATCCTGATCATTCCATGCCCCCGGAACTGCTAGTGTATATATTTTTTCATTCGAATTAATTCTTTCTAATACTTGAGAAGGACTTAAAATCTCTTCCCAAAATAAATTCCATTGACCATTTAGTCTTAATATACCATCTTTTTGAAATGACCAGTCACGTAAGTCAATAATCCCATTTATGGCTACAGGTTGAGTTTTAGCCGTACTGCATGATAGAAAAGTAATTAAAAAAAGAAATCTTAAAACTATAGACATTTTCTCTTCAAACCTTTTCATATTAATTCTAAAAGATTTAAACAACGGGATGAATTTGTCAAGATATAAAATTAGAATATTTATCCTACTTTTCAGGTAGGGCAACAATAAACTCTGTGTTACCTTCTTCGCTCTTAAAAAATATAAAACCCCCATGCTCGTTTACTATTTTTTTGCATACGTACAATCCTAGACCAATCCCCTCTCCTAATGATTTTGTGGTAAAAAATGGAGTGAAAACTTTGTTTTGGGATTCATGCAAAATTCCAATACCAGAATCCTGAAAACTTACCAATATCCAAGCAGATAAGTCATGATTTTGAAAAGGAATCTCCTCAATAATACTTGATGATCTATAATGTTTTAAACTTTCAGGTAATTCACCAACTTTCTCTATCTTAATCTCAAATTTCCTTTTAGTATTGTACATTGACTGTACTGCGTTAAATATTATATTTTTCCACACCTCAGATAGATTTTCCATAATACATGTGTACTTCATTTCATTTGGATATTCTTTTTTAGTATTAATTTTTCCAATGATATAGTTATCATACACATGAAGGGCTTTTTCTATTTCATCAACTAGATTTACTTCTCTTTTTTGGAGATAGAGTTCAGTGTTTAAATAAGTTCTGAGAGCAAAAACCACGCGGGATGCCTTCTCTACAGAAATTTCTATATTAGAAAGGGAATTGGTCTGATTCTTAAATATTTGTGCTATAGATAGATATTTCTTCCAGCCTTCTACTCCCAATTTATCAATGTAATGATTATATGGTGGTGGAAGTTTCAAAATCAAAATTTGTTCTGCTATAAATGAATGCTCCTCATCAGAGCTATTCAGTAGTTTAGTAATTTCAACCTGGATTTCTTTTTTTCTTATTCTTTCCTCTCTAGAGGTGAGAATTTCTGTATTTTTAAGGGAAATATTTACAATTTCATAAAATATTGTTTTTTCTTCTTCTGTCAGAGATTGCAGAAAAAGAGGAATGTCTTTTAAAGTCATTAGTATATTTGATTTTAACAACTCGGATTGTGCTCGTATCACAGATATTGGATTATTTATCTCATGGGCAATTCCACTCACCAATTGACCCAGACTTGCGAGTCTTTCTGCTTCCATTAATTGATCTTGGGTTTCTTGTAATACAATATAAGCCTTATGAATTTTTGTTTTTTGGAGAGATTGATAAAGAGCATTTGCAATGAGAGAAACTAATTGTTCAATTTCCATTCTCTGTTTGTATGTTAAGTTTTTTACACCATTCGAATTAGGATCTCTTGAAAATTCGGCAGAAATATCAGAAAAACTGAGTACTGCAAAAGTTTCATCGTTTATAATACAGGGTATTGCAAAATAGGATTGCATTCCCAATAATTTACGATTGAAATCTTCCTCTTCTCCATTGGAAATATTTTTTAATTTGGGTAAGTAAAGACTTCTCTTTTTTTCAAAGATCAACCTATGAAGACTTTTTTCTTCTTTTAAGGATATACTTTTTAATAATTTATCAAATCCCTGTCTTTTTAGATTTTGATTCATGGAGTAACATTCTATTAAGTCATTTTCAGTGTTTTGTATAAATAGTAAGTAATCCTCAATATGAAATGAGTCCCAAAAAATTTGCTCTAAGGAAATTAGCATATCTTCAAAATTTGTTTTACGCTGTATCTCCTGACTCATAGAATGAAGTCTTTCTAATTGTGCTTTTTGTGCACTGAGTTCCTCGCCCCTTAACTCTATTTCCTTATAGGCTTTTTCTATAATATTTTTTTGTAAAGATTGATAGATGGAAGGAGAAATTAGTTTAATGAAGCCTTCAACTTCTTCTCTTTCCTTTTTGGTTAAATTTTTTACATTTGAATATTGATATTTATTATGTGAAAAAATAATTGTTCCAAAAGAAGCGTTGTCAATACTCAGTGGTACAATATAGAATGATTTGATTCCAGCAAAAATAATATTTTCTTCTTCCGGCTTGCAAGGATGAGGGATGCGAACATTTTTAGCCCAAAAAGGTTTATTATGTGTTATACATTTCTTTTGAAGAGAATGCTCGTCATCTATCGAAAATTTATTTCTATTTATTAAATCTATATAATTTTGATCGAAATTTGCGTCTCCATAATGTTTATAAAGCTTTATAAATCCATCATTCTTATCTAATATATAAACTAGATACGTTGTAAGACCATATTTTATTGAAAATAAATCAAATATTTTTTCAAAAATCTCATCTGTAGATTTTGATTGAATGATAATTCCAATCATTTCATTGAGTTCTTCGATTTCTTTTCTTGACTCTAAGATTTTATGATTGGCTACTTCTAAAGTTTTAGTTGCAAGTTCGAGATTTAATGTTCTATCTTCTACTTTTTTTTCTAGGTTTAGACTTAAGTCTTTTACTTGTTGGAAGGCATTTGTAAAACGAGAAGTTAAAATATAAGTTTGGGAAAAAATAAAAGCAACAAATCCAAAGGGACTATATAAACCAGTATTTATAATATAGTTACTATGTAGTATATCATTTATCATAACTATTGAGAAAATTATAAATCCCGATAGAAATACACTTGCTCCATCTTTTTTATTAAAATGAGCCTTCAATAAAATGAATATAATATAAAAGATAGACACTAGAATAATTGTTTGAGCAGTAAGAAGTGTAGTTGTAAAATAAAGGGGTGGGAATAGTACTACAATTAATGATAAGATCATAAAAATAAATACATTAGCTCTACGTAAGATTTGATTCATCTCTAGGGGGTAGAGTGAATAAATAAATTCTGAAAATAATGGGCTACTCAAATAAAAAGTTAAATATTCAAGTTTCAGGCAACTATCAAAATCTACATTGGGAAAGTATGTTAAAAATATTCTCTCTCCGGTGAGCACACTTCTTAAGGACAATAACAAACAAAATAATCCGAAATAGAATGGAGACCTGTCATCTTTTCTTAGAAAATAAAGAAATAAATGATAAATTCCCATAATAAAAAGAATTCCAGTGATAAATAAATCTAGACTCACATTATACAAATTTAGAGTATGAATATTTTTTGTACTACCCAATATTATAGATAACCAAAATCCACCGGAAGAATAATGAAAATTAGAAATTGATAAGAGTAAATTCAATTCTCCTTTTTCAGGTGTTACATTTATATATTCTATTTCCCGATTGGGAGAAGACTCTTCTCTTGTTTTCCCTATTTTACCGGATTCTATTATTTCTTTATTATTGACATATAAAGTGTAAGCGGTACCCTGATCGGACAACCGAATGGATAGAGGCAATTCCTTAGATAAGAGAATTTTTAGCTTGTATGTCGCATAACCAACTCCCCTACGCTTATCGCTAACTATACCTGTTGACTCATTGCCTACTTTTACAACAGCCCCTTTCCATGAATTAGGAACTTCCAAGAACTCTTTCTTATTTTCTGGAAGCACTAAATTTTCTCCCTCCGGAAATTCATTCCAGTAGAACTCCCATTCACCATCGAGATTAATATTACCTTCTATAGAATCATTTGAGGGTTCAAAATCCCAATCTCTGAGGTTGAGAAATCCATTCTCTGCTTTTGGGGGCACTTTTTTAGCGGGGGCACAATTATAAAAAAAACTCAAAATAGACAATATTAATATTGAAATGATGGTATATATTGATATTACTTTCGGATTTGTGTATTTATTAAGCATTATATCTATTTTTAAACCATCTAAAAGTCTTTGACAATTATATCCTTTGTCGAGAGTTTGCAAGTCAAAAAATAATTATAAATTTTTTATCATTAAAATTGAGATTATTTCCTTTTCTATTTATCTATCATTATGTAATACAATTCCTATAGTAAACTGTACTTCCCCTTTTTTCTTAAAAATCAATTCCATGTTCCCATGGAGGGGCAATGAATTTTCAAATAGAGATTTTTTAGATAGATCTCGTAACACTTCCCATTCTTCTCCTTCTATATAAAGAATGGCGACTAAGTCTTCTTTTTTTGAAAGAACAACTTCTAATAAATAATTACTACCATCACTTGTGGGAGTAAAGGAAAGTGTTACTTCATTTCCATTTACTTTTCTTGTGATCGAAATAGGTCCCGGTTCACTGCCTCTGAATGTAAAATCTGTCATAATTCCCTGAAATTCTAAAATTTCTTGATCGGATGAACTTACGGATACCTTATCTTTGAATATTTTTATAAGGAGCTGAATATGGGGAATAGAAGACTGTTTTCTTACCAAACCCAAGATAGAATTTTTAAATTGTAAACTTGGCTTTGGTCCACTTTGCATTAAGTATAGAGACTCCTTTAGGGATACATACTGCTTAAAATCATCTATAGATGTCTTTAATATATATTCGATCTCTTTCATTCTGTCTTCCTTCAACTCTCCTTTTATAAAAAGATGGAGGTCTTCTGGAGTTAACTTTCCTCTCGAATATACATTCTCTTCATTCATGATTTTATTTCAGAACCTAACAAATTTTTTAATTTTTCTTTTCCACGTTTCATTTTTGTGAGAACTGTATTTTGGGAAATATTTAAAATTTTTGCAATTTCTCGTGCTTTGTAGCCTTTAGATCTCAATTGCATGACTTCTAAATAGGTTAAATCTAATTTTTCTATCAAACCCTTCAAATTCGATTCCTCTTCCCTACGGGTAAACTCAATTTCAATGGAGAATCGATGATCCGCCTTTTTTTCAAGATTTGTATTTTCAGCATGCCTATTTAGATTTCGAAAGTACTTGAAAGATTGGCTTTTGATAACATTTTCAATTAGAGAGACTAAAAAATTCAGAAAGGAGGGAAATCCCCCCTCTACCTTTCGCAATGCCCTATAATCATTGTTTATGAGTTGTACATATACTTCCTGTGTGATATCATCTACATCCAAATGGGGTGCCATTTTGGAGATTTTACCGCGGATGAGAGGATAAAATGTGTCTATGAAAAGAGTCCATGAGCTTTCCTTTCCAGAAATTAATCCAGAAAGCATATTTGAAAATTCTACTGACTCCATCTTTTGGTTCCATAATTGAAAAATATATGTTATAATGCAATATTATTATGTTTCAAAAAAATATAGAAGGATTTTAGTTTAAATTTATATCTAATTTATTCAAGAGACAAAATTAGATATAAATATCTCATATTTATGATATTATATCTTTACAGGTGAAAGAAAAGTTGAAATATTAGAAATCGTATTAGCAAAAAAATGAAATCTATCGTCTTAAAACTTAAATTCAAAGAGCTCATTCTATTGGGGACTTTCCTCGTTACAATTTCCTGTGTTAAAGCAGAGTATTTGACAATAGACCCTAAAAATCCAATGTCACTAATTAGTTCCTATTTAATGAGCTTAACAGGGCTTGCAACAACCGAAGCCCCTGTAATACCGTCTGCCTCCACTGATTCTGTTAATTGCTCATATATAAAAACCTCCGTTACCGCTTCCACTACAGGAACTGTCACTGTTTATTGCGATACGACTTATGCTTATATGTCTTCGGATGCATATCCAACACACACAATGATGAATGGAATTACAGGAACCAATCTGCAAGTTCCAACTGCACAGTCATTTTCGGGAACAACTGCATGGAAAATTCCATTAAATCCAGCTGTTGCAACTACTACCACATCACCCACTACAGGACCCATCGGTATGGCAATCAATGGAGTACTTCTCTACAACCCCTGTAAGCAACAAGAAGGATGTTCATCTACTTCAGGAGATACAAAGGCACTAGGAGAATTAGACACTTGCAATGGGCACGCAGGCAGATCAGATGATTATCACTACCATGCCGCCCCAACATGCATGATGGCAGGACAATCCACTACTTATTGGAATACCCACCCTGTAGGATGGCTTTTTGATGGATTTGCTCTCTATGGATACTACGACTCTACTGGTTCCGTTGCAACAAGAGACACTGTATGTGGTGGAAATACAAATACTGTTTATAATGGTCCTAGTGGATATAGCTATCATTTAACTGATACTTTTCCTTATATTCTATCCTGTTTACGGGGAACTCCCAGCTCTGACTTTGCAGGGCAGGCGGCACATTTTACAAATCTTAGAAATGACCCTGTCACTCCGTTTACAGTTTCAAGTATGACACTAACTACCGATTCTAGTGGGTACAGTGTTTTACAATTTACTTCATCAAGTACTTTTTTTACAAGAGTTACTAACTCTACATACAGTATACCCAATTCTTCGGGAGTAAACCAAATAAAGTACAAACAATTGACAGGTACAGACCTTACTACTGCCCTAGCATCTGCCGGTACTGGTAAAACTAAGTGTTGGAATTTTCAATTTCCCAATGCGGCAAGTAGTACAAATATAAATTTCTGTCGATAGAATATGGCCTAACTTTGGGTATGTATTTTAGTAATCCAAATTTACTATCTATTTTTATCTTCTTAAGATAGTTGAAAACATTCAATTTGTCAGCAATTCAATCATAGTTAATAGATATGACAGGTAGTGAATAGTCATCCAACATCCAAATTAATATAACATATATTCCTCCATTAGAAAATAAAATCGACTTGACCATTCAATAAGCTATTGATAATTATATATACACAAAGTTAACATTACTCTATTATCTACCTAGGAGAGGTTTTATGAATAATAAAAAACTACTATTTGTATATTTAATAGTTACTGTTCTTTTATTTTCTTGTTCTATAAAAAATAAAATATTAGTAGCAGTTGCCAAAAAAACTATTGAGTCAAATCTCTCTGCAAATCCGATAGCAAAACTTCCTGACGGACTGCATGTAGTACTTTGTGGTACAGGATCTCCTTTTCCTGATGAAAAAAGAATGGGTCCCTGTACAGTTGTGTTTGCTGGACAGAGAATGTTTGTATTTGATGCGGGAACCGGTGGGAGTAGAAATATTAGTAGAATGAAATTAAATAATGGTAATATTGAAGCTTTATTTCTAACTCATTATCATTCTGATCATATAGATGGGTTAGGAGAATTAATGCTTCAAAGATGGGTTTCTGTTGGTAACTCAAGCCCACTTCCGATTTATGGGCCACAAGGTCTAGATACTGTAATTACAGGTATTATGCAGGCTTACAGCCTTGATAAAAATTACCGGATTTCTCATCATGGCAATGCTACTGTTCCCTCTACGGGTTTTGGAGCTATTCCCAAGAGTTTTAAATTAGATAGTGCTACTAATAAAATCGTTGTACTACAGGATAAAGACTTAGAAATCTCTTCTTTTCTTGTCGATCATTCGCCTATAGAGCCTGCGGTTGGATATAAAATTACCTATAAAGGTAGAAGTATAGTAATAAGTGGTGATACGAAAAAAAATACAAAGGTTTTGGAGGAATCAAAAGGAGTCGATCTCTTGCTACATGAAGCTCTATCTCCTTACTTAGTTGGATTAATCGAAGAAAGTGCTGTTAAAGTTAAACGCCCCAATTTACAAAAGATCATGAAAGACATTGTAAACTACCACACTTCTCCCGAAGAAGCGGCAGAAATAGCACGTGAAGCAAAAGTAAATACTTTAGTATTTCATCACATAGTCCCCCCTTTACCTACCTCTCTTCTTGAACCTATTTTTTTAGGAAATTCAAAACAAATCTTTTCTGGTAAAATTCATATAGGGCTAGACGGAGATATCATTAGTTTGCCCACTGGAAGCACAAAGATAAATTTTAGTAGATTATTATAACTATTATAATATCCATATATAAATAAACTAACTATTTAAGTAGTATTATGGATTCAAGTAAATTATTGTAATTACTTATCATGTGATAAATATACAGGTTTGGGCGGTAGCCCGAGTTTTATGGTGAGGTTTGAACCATGCCGATTGCTCCCTTGCCAATTTTCGGTATGGTTGAAGCGAATCTCTGAGTATTTACAAACTCTTTTTTCTAATTAAAATCCCATCTTTTTTCTCCATTAGAAATAAAAAAAGGGGATTTTAATTACTAATTCCGGGGTATTTCTATTGGTAATTTTAAAATTTGCAAAAACCACATTCCATTCGAATATTTTTTCTAGGATTACCTAAAAATTTAACTTTACAATTATTTACTTAAATAGATATATACTATATATCTATTGGTATATATATTAGAGGTATTTATGGGTGTAATTCTTCCTGCTTATTCTATTTCTGTGGATAGATTAAAAAGCGAATTCCAAACTTTTCGCAAATCTCTTCGCAAAGAAGATCAGTTTTATTTTGATAGACTTTTCAGTCTGGCTTCCAAACATATACAGGCGGGCAATGCACAGGGTCACTATGATCCCCTAGAGTTGGTGCTACTTTCTACAGTTTTAGAACTCTTAAAAAAAGTAGAGTCTCTCGAAGGGAAACTCTCCGCAGACACAGGAATTGACAGATAGTATCACAGGGTATCTACTCGATGGATGGTCTTCGGGAGACCAGATAACACTTTGGGTAAAAGAAGATTCCGGGAAAGATCATTTTTTCCATGATACCTATCATATTCCTATCCATATTAGAGTTTTAACCCCACGGGGAGAGGCATTTTTTAGAAAATGTATCAAAGAAAGTATCTATTCCGAACCAACCAATGTAGTACGAAAAGATGTTTGGACGGGGGAAGATCTAAGCCTTTTTCGGGTGTATATACTCAATTCCCGTTCTTTTCGAATTATCTATGCAGAGGCAGAGAAAAGCTCTGAGGATATAGAATACTACGATACCGATATTTTACCCGTTCATAGATACTTTCTAGAGATGGATCTATATCCACTGGCTAAAATCAATATAGGCTACAATTTACTGGGCAATCTCTTTATACATGTTTTATCGAATCGACTCAAAGAAACAAAGACCACCCTTCCCCCCTTTCGCGCTATTTTGCTCTCTACTCCCCGGGGAAGATTTATGCCAATGGGCAAAGACAATCCACTCGAAATTTCCTTTTCTGAGTCAGAGAAAATAGTTTGCAACACAAGTAATTTCGAAACCTTAGAGACACTAAATAACGTACTACGAGAAAGAGATCCCGATTTGATTTTTACGCATAGCGGGGATGAGCAAATTCTTCCTGCTCTTTTTGGATGGTCTCGTGATACTAATATTTCCCTTTGCTTAGACAGAGATTCCGTGAGAGTTATTAGAAAAGGGGAAATACGAAAAAAATCTTTTTTTAGCTACGGGAGGGCGATTGCTAAGACTACTCCTTTTCCCCTCTTTGGAAGACTGCATATAGACAGGGGGGTGTCATTTTTTTATCTGGAATCGGAGCTTGAGGGAATATTTGAGATGAGCAGGTTTAGCCGTCTTACATTACAAAAGATAGCCCGCTCCTCTCCCGGTTCGGCTATGAGTGCTATGGAAGATGAGACAGCGCTCAAGATGGGATATGCCATTCCCCGAAGCAAGGGGCAGGCACCCGAGATTAAAAGTTTGGGTGTGCTACTTGCAGTTGATCAGGGGGGACTTAGCTTTCGACCTCCCGTGGGGGTGTTTGAGAATGTAGTAGAATTGGATTTTCGCTCTCTTTATCCGAATCTTATGCGTCTTCATAATATCAGCGGGGAGACTATCAATTGCCATTGTTGTAGCGATGTTCCCAGGGTGGTTCCTGCTACTCCGTATCACACTTGTCGCAAACGCAAGGGAATTGTAGGGGAAACCATCTCGCTCTTGCTAGACAGAAGAGACGAACTAAAAGAAATACTAAAAAATCCCGACCTAACAGAGGAAGAAAAAAAGGCATTTAGTCTAAGAGCAAGTGCATTAAAATGGGCACTCGTGACGAGTTTCGGATATACAGGCTATAAACATGCTAAATACGGTAAAAGAGAGGCTCATGAGGCAATTACAGCCCACGGAAGAGAGGCACTCTCAGTCGCCAAGGAAATCGCCGAAGACAACGGATACGTTTTTTTGCATGGTCTTACGGACTCTCTCTGGCTCATGGGTGATACATCTCCCCAAAAGATAAATCATTTGACGAAAAGTATCACAGAAAAAGTAGGAATCCTTATACTAGAAGAAGCTACCTACTCCTATATAGTATTTCCAAAATCAAAATTAAACGAAGAAATATCTGTAGCTACCCGTTATTTTGCCAGAGATACTAAAGGGGGGGTCAAAGTCAGGGGAATGATGATAAGAAAACGGGATACACCCAAATTCGTAAAAGAATTTCAGGAAAATTTATTGGAAATATTTTCTAAAATTTCGGAGGTCTCTGAAATACATAAATCTTATGATAAATTTCAAGCTCTCCTCTTGGAGTATGAAAATCG
>CANGZW010000008.1 GCA_947458405.1 Leptospiraceae bacterium | reverse complement strand
CTTGTTCCCAGTGAAGTTTTTTCTCTACCATAAAGAGCCGCTAATATACCTGCTAAGGCAGTAAGACTCCCTCCCCCTATATCGGCCAATTGAAATCCAGGTAGTACAGGAAATTCTGTAGACCCATTTAATTCAAGAATTCCAGAGAGAGCCAAATAGTTTCCATCATGACCGGCATAATCTCTATGGATTCCTTCTGTACCATATCCTGAGATACCACAGTAAATTAAACGGGGAAATTTTTTGGAGAGCTCTTCATACCCCAAACCCATTTCACTCATAGCCGTGGGTCTAAATCCTTCCAGAAGAATATCAGTATTTTCTAATAATTTATAGATTATATCAATTGATTCCTTTCTTTTTAGGTTGATAGTAATGGCTTTTTTATTTCTATTTAACATCAAATAAAGACCGGGAACTCCCGAATCTGATTTAAACATGTATCTTGTGCCGTCTGCCGCTCTAGGATTTTCTACCTTAATAACCTCAGCCCCTAAGTCTGCGAGATACATAGAACACAATGGTCCCGGTAATAGTACGCTTAAATCTAAAACTTTAACCCCTTTTAGTGGTAAATTATTCATTGTATATATCCCTGCCTTTTTAATATATCTATTGCTTCTTTCTCAAGTAAAACTTTTTCATTTGATAATTTTTTCCCTGCTTGTGTTACCCATATTTGTACTCTAAATTTATTTACACTTTTGGGTCCTTTAGGTGAAGAAGTGTACAAATCTAAACATTCTAAATTTATAATACTACAATTTTTAGGAAATAAATCAAATTCTCCTACTCCAAACTCTCCTTTTAAGGGGTATCTGTTTTCAATTAAAACTGATATATTGGGAATTAAGACATCAGGATATACAGAAAATGATTTTTCTATAATTTCCCCATCATTTATAATAATATTTTCTGTATGGTATTTTTCTAAAAAAGATTCACTGTTTGAATCTTCTTTTTTGATACTACCATAGGATGTTTGTAATGTTAATTTAATTTCTTTTTTTTTACTATTTTTATTATTAATTCTTATAAAATATAAATTTTTAGATTGATTTCCTTTATTAAAATCTTTCATTAATTCTATTTCTACATTTTTATTTTGGATAGGTTGTAATTCATTTGGATCTTCTTTTAAATTAAATAAATAAGACTCTTCCTTGCCTACTCTTCCATCCCATGCAGGCCCTTCTCTGTGATACTCATAAGTTTTTTTCATAAATTTGAAACCACTTTTTCTCACTCCTTTAACTCCCCTCGATTCTCCATAGTAGTCTCTTTCTGTAGTTTCCACACCTTCAATAATGGGTCTTAAACTAATCCCATCAATAGGATTTTTTATTTCTATATTTAGATAGTCTAATATTGTGGGGTATAAATCAATACTTCGTGATACTAAATTAATTTTTTTACTAACTTGTTTTTCCGGAATTTTTATCAATAAAGGAGTATGTATATCTTCTTCATATAATCCCTGACCATGCCCAAATAATGTATATACATCTGTAAATTTGGATTTAGCATGATTTGGATTCATAACCTCACCATGATCAGAAGTTACCAATATCATAGTATTTTCATAATTTCCTGTTAATTTAATTTTTTTTAATATAGTAGAAATTTCTGAATCTACATAGGCCACTTCTCCTAAATAGTCAATTTTTCTTGCATCGGTATTAAAGGGAGCCTTTACTTTTTGCCTGAATTCATAGGGAGGTTCATAGGGTTTATGGGGATCGTTGTAATTTAAAAATAAAAAAATGGGTCGTTTATCATTATTTTTATTATCCCAAAATTTATGAAATTTAGAGGTAATTAAGGGTGTATCCTTATCTAAAAAAGAAAACTCATATACTTCTTCAAATCCAATGTCTACACCTATATATCTATGATCGGTAAAAAATGGATTATTTCCTATTAAAATTGTTCTATACCCTTTTTCAGCAAGTATGACAGGTAATGATTTAATTGATGATGAATAAAAAGCATCTTTTTCATTTTTAAAAACAGGATAATCCCAAAAATTAATAAATGATTTAGATGGGTATATTCCTGTAAAAAAAATCAATGTTGAGGGGCGGGTCCATGAAGAATTGACTAGGTGTTTTTGAAATACATAAGTTTCTTTAGAAAATTCATCTAAATTAGGAGTAGAAAGAAAACTACCTCCATTAAAACCGGGAACATCACCTCTAAGTGAATCTATTACAATAAATACTAAATCTTTGGTATTATTAATACTTTCTAATGGATTTATATACAAATTACTAATTACCACATCTGTATCAGCAAATATTTTAATTCTATTTTCAATGTTATTTGATATTAAAATATCATTATTTATTAATTTCTCATTTAGATAAAAACTAACTTTTTGATTATCTTTATATTGATAAAATATCTTATGATTAAGATTTTTCTCTATAATAAATTCAATAGAAGAACCTTTCTTTAAAAATAATATTTTTTTAGATACATCAATTCCATTTTCTCTATAATTATAATTTAAAAATCTTGAATCCTTTATACCATTCTCAAATATATAATGATTATTAGTTTCTTTATTATTTGAAGGGATTGTAGATTGAATATTATTATTAATTTTCACATATTTATTATAATATAATAAGTTTATAGCTTCTGACTTTAAATCAAAAGATATAAAAAAAAATATATTAATAAAAAATAATAAATTTATCATATGACTTAATACATTAAAATATTTTTTAATAATTATAAAATAATAAACAAAAATTCAAATTATTTTAAGAGATCTCCCGGATTTGCACCTCTATGGGGAATAAATAAAGAAAGTGTATCATCTTTACCCACGGCTAATAACATTGCTTCTGAGATACCAAATTTCATTTTTCTGGGTTCTAAATTGGCGACAACAACTACACTCATTCCTTTAAGCTCTTCGGGTTTATAGGATGATTTAATTCCGGCAAAAACATTTTTAATTCCTTTTTCACCTAAATCAACCTTTACATTTACTAATTTATCAGCTCCTACTACATCCAATGCTTCTATAATCAATCCAACCCTTAATTCTACTTTTGAAAGGTCTTCAATTTTTATTAATCCATTTTCGTTAATTGGAGTTTTCTCTTCTTTTTTTTCTATGTCAGACACTTTATTTTCCTCTATCATTTTTTCTACGGCTTTTTCATCAACTCTCACTGAGAGAAATTCATATAATCCAATCACTTTATTTTCTATTTTTTCATTGATATCTAAAAAAGAAGTATTTTTAATATCTAAAATTCTAAATATTCTTTCTGTAATCATTGGTAGTACAGGCTTTAAATAGATTGCTAAAATTTTACCCGCATTTAGTGTATTTGTGACTACCTCTCTGGCTTTTTCTTTATCCTGTTTAATTAGATTCCAAGGAGCATTATCATTTACATATTTATTTATTGAATCTGATAATTTCATTATTTCTCTTATTGCTTTGGAATAATTTCTGGAATCATAATATTTTTGTATTTCATCTCTCATTGAAATACATTCATTGATTAAGACTTCTCCTTCACTATTTATGTTTCCTAATCTTCTGTCTAGCTTATCTAAAATAGAAGTTGACACTCTTGAAAATATATTTACAAAATTTCCAATTAAATCTGAATTAATTTTTAAAATAAAGTCTGAAAAATTTAAGTCCAAGTCTTCCATGCTATCATTGAGTTTAGAAGCTAAGTAAAATCGATAATGTTCTGGATCTAAGTATTTTCTATATGTTTCCCCTTTGATAAATGTCCCTCTTGATTTAGACATTTTTTCACCATTTACCATTAAGAAACCATGAACATTCACTCTAGAAGGGGTATTATAATCGGCTCCCATTAACATAGCAGGCCAAAATAAAGCATGAAAATATAAAATATCTTTTCCTATAAAATGAACAATCTCATACTCTTTACTTTTCCAAAATTCGTCAAATTTCTCTTTATCTACTCTATCAAAGTAATTTTTGGAAGATGCCATATAACCAATTGGTGCATCCAACCAAACATAAAAATATTTATCAATTTCGCCCGGAATCTGAAAACCAAAATACGGACCATCCCTTGAAATATCCCATTCTTGTAATCCTTCTAGAAACCATTCCGAAAGCTTCTTTTTTACTCCAGAATCAATATGATTTCCCTCTTCCATCCACTTTTTAAGTTGAACTTCAAAATCAGCTAGTTTAAAGAAAAGGTGTTTAGATTTTTTTAATGTAGGGGTATTATTACATATTACACACTTGGAATCAATTAAATCTTTGGGAGAATATGTACTACCGCATGATTCGCAACCATCTCCATATTGATCTTTAGTACTACACTTAGGGCAGGTCCCCTTTATAAATCTATCCGGTAGAAACATTTTATCATAATTGCAATAAGATTGTTCAATCTCTCTCTCTGAAATATGATTTTTGGATTTTAGTTTATTATAAATATCTTCTGAATAATATTTATTTTCTGGAGTATTTGTAGAATGATAATTATCATAAAGTATATAAAAAGATACAAGATCTGTATAGTGCTCTTCCTTAATTCTTTCTACTAACTTTTCAGGCGTGATACCTTCTTTTTTTGCCGCCAACATAACAGGTGTTCCGTGAGTATCATCCGCACAAAAATAATAGCATTCATTACCAATGGCTTTTTGAAATCGAACATATATATCTGTTTGAATTGCTTCTAAAAGATGTCCTAAATGAATGGACCCATTAGCATAGGGTAAGGCAGAAGTTACTAGGATTTTTCTTTTTTGCATATGGATTTTCTCACTGTCAGAGTTCCATATTTCAGGAGGGGATTAAAAATTCAAGAGAAGAAAGGAATTATAAAGAGTCGATCATATGCAAAAAAGCACATGATCGATAAATTTGTTTAAATTTACGGAATGGCTTTTACGCCTGACCGCCACCTTGTGTAGTTTTTTGAATAGAAGCTACGATTTCATCAATCTTTGCTCTGATTTCTTCTACTTTACCTTCAGGCATTGTAGTATTTATTTGTTCTACAATTTTATTGTAGTTTTCGATGATCTTAGTTCTTGTTTCATCATAATTTTTACCTGCAACACTGGAAAATTCTTTTATGTCTGCGATAATTTTATCAACGGATTCTCTCAGTTTTACAGATGCCTCTGTATTGTCTTGAGCACCTTTTGCAGAAATATCAGAATAAGCCTTCTCTAAATCTACTCTAGCTACATCTAAGCCTTCTTTACCAGCATGTAATAAACCTATGCCAGCATTCAAGATATCTACGATTGTTTTTTCCATTATAAACTCCTAAATGGGGATATATGCCAGTTTTTTAGAAGGACTTACTTTGTCATTTTCTTTCTGAATAATATTTATATTTTAATTTATTATATTAATAAAAAAAAAGATAATCTTTCAAGTTAATCTCTAATTCTATATAATTATGTCTTATTTGATTGATCCAAATTGGGTTTATAAACAAGTTCAATTTTTTTTCTTTTTTATAAGTATATATTAGTATATGTTAAGTTACATTTATATTAAAATTCTATTATTTTTTTAATTTGATAATCCTGAATTTTATAAATTAAATTATCATTTGATTTTTTTAAATAGAAAGAGTCTGAGTTATCCTTACCTAATATTTCAAGTGTGATACTTTTTATTATTCCCGTTCCCTGTTCTTTGTAATTAAATGATAACTTATAATTATTATTAGATTCCAATTTTGGAATATCTTTTTGGGTAATAATAGAATCTGCAATTAATGAAGTGATTTTATTTAATAAAGGAGAAATTAAATCCAGAGGAACTTCTTCTTTACTTCCGAGTTTTAACCATTTATCGTCTTTTTTTTCTAGGTCATAATCTTTTTTAGAATCTTTACTTTTAAGAGAAATAGAAATTAGGTCACCTGAAGATAAGTTTAGGGGTGATATTCTTTTATTGAAAAAAAAGTCGTCTGCTCCTCTTCCTAATAATGGTTTAATACTATCTTCAACAATGTAAATATTATCTGAATCATTCCATAGCACATGCGTAAATGCTCCACCACCTCCTGCATTACCCAAAGTCAATTTACCTTTGAGTGTATCTTTTGAATAAATTTGTAGTTCAATAGCATCATTATTATCTAAACCATAGTCTCCAAATTTATCATTTCCAGTTGCTGCTATTGTAAATTTTCTAGCTTCTAGGAGTGCCTTGAGAAGTTGATTCACTTTTTCGGAGTCCGCAAAAATAGAGATTCCATCCTTAGTTTTTATATTCCAGTTTGAATTTTCAATAAATAATTCCTTATTGGATGATTCCTCATTTTTTCGTCCATAGATCACTTTTGTTATATCTGATTGTTGTAAATCAAAAAATTTTTCAGAAGTCTCATATGTTTTTATAAATAGAGATAGGGGGTCTTTTTGGATAAAGACAATAATAAATAATATTAAATTAATTATTGTTAATGATATGGATAAATTATTTTTAAATTTATTGAGTAGTGTAAGCATATTAACCCCTGCCCAAGTTTCTGGATTTAATTCTTAAAAATGCATAGATTGATATTCCAATTGGAATTAGAAATAGATTCATAATACTAAAGACCATTTGCTCTAATTTCCCGATAGATTTTAAATTTTGAACGTAAGATTGTTTAGTTCTTGTGGCTATCAAATCTGTATCACCTGAGAAAATATCTAAAAGATTTAAAAAGAATGGTAAATTAGTCTTTCTGAATACATCCACGTATTGTTCTTTAGTAAAGAAAATATCGGAAATAAGATATGGTGTTCCTATTACAAATATTTTAGAAGTTTTGTTTTCAGGAGTCTCTGGAATAAAATTTTCTATTTTAAATTCAGAGGGAAGATTTTCTTTTGTATATTTACTTTTTAGCCTTCCACTGATAAATACTCCCATAGGAATTTTTACTCCACCGGGATTTATTGGTTGGGCTGAAATTTGATTTTCTGCAATGGGAAGATAGTCACTTCTAATATCTGCATCCTTAGTAGATTCAATGACGGATAGTATTGAAGCATTGGGTTGATTTTCTGGTTTTAGTGTGATACCACTTGTCCAGGGTAGTACAATTCCTGATGATGTTTTTGTTAGTTCACTTTCTTTAGAAAGTCCTTTGGACTCTTTTGTTACTACAGGCCATAGAGGATAATGGTAGGGAATGATCATACCCTCCTCAAGTTGAACAAATGAATCTGTGACTAAAGAGCTATCCGGTTCTAATATCATCTCACTTTTAACTTCAAAACCATAATTAGATGTAAATTCCCGCATATTTTTTGCTGACTCAATCGCAGTAGCAAAACCATCACTCATACCCATTCCGGGCATTGATCTCCCTCCACCCGGTAAAGAGAATTTCATAGTCTCTGCTAAATATATCAAATTTCCACCCTTCATTAGATACTGATCTAAGTGATACATACCCTCTTCGGTTAATTTTGGGGCTCCCACTAAAAGTAATGTACTAATCTCGGAGGTAACCTCTTCTTGATTTATATTGATTTCCGCTGGTTCTCCATATTCAGGAGAGTAAACTTTATGTATAAATACACCAAATGTATCTTTGGATGATGATTGACCGGGTTCTGGATAGTGAAATGCTCCTTCAACTTTAACAATCCCTAAGTTAGATTGTTTTCCTTTTCGGGTCATTTTTTTTAGGAGATTTAAGAGTTGGTATTCGATATTTTCAGCAGAGTATGCAACAGGTATCACTTCTGTTTGATTACCAAGAGTAATACGAATACCAAAATAAGCCTGTTTTACTTCCGCAGATCCCCTTTCGACCTTTTCTAGTGGATATGATCGTATTCCAGCTTCATTCGCTTTTTTTCTTTCCGATTCCCCTGAATCTGGATCATGAAATCTTAACTCAACTTTTTTTCGATTTACACCGGCTATTTCTTTGAGTATCTCTCTTGTAAGTGTAAGTCGGGCCTTGTGCATACCCGGAACATCTCCGGAATAGAATGCATCAATTATCAATTTTTCTGAGAGATTATTTATAATTTTTTCTGTGCTTTCAGTGAGATTGAATCTATTTTCTTTGGATAAGTCTTTCCTACAATTAAAGTCACTCAAAAAATAATTACTGAGTATGAACAATAAAAAAAATTGAATAACAAGATAGGGTCGATTTTGATTTAATTTATTAAAAAACGAACTCATTTTTTTCCCCTCAATATAAAAACATTTAACGAAATCATAAATAGTATAAAACTCATATAAAAATAAAAATCCCTGGGATCAAAAACTCCCATTCGGAATGATTCAAAATGTTGCGAGAGGGAAAAAAAAGCAATTCCCCCACTAATTGTATTACCAAAAAATTGTAAGATTGGTTGGTATCCCATAAGAAAAGTGAGTAGGCAGGCTAAAAGTGTCAGCATAAATGCACTAATTTGATCTTTGGTCAAAGAGGAGATTACAAGTCCCATAGAGATATAAGCTCCCCCTAGAAAAAACGAACCAATATATCCACAGAATACTAGACCAAAATCTAATGTCCCTAAAACTAAGATTGTGATTGGTACTAAAATACTACATAGTATTACAAAAATTAAAAAAAACCATGCAGAAAGAAATTTTCCGATTACAACTTCATAATCTTTTATGGGAAGAGTTAGTAATACCTCTATCGTTCCTGACTTTTCTTCTTCTGCCCAGAGTCTCATTGTAATTGCTGGAATAAAAATAATAAACAACATAGGAATCCATAAAAAGTATTGTTCCATGGAAGATACTTTTAAATCCCAAAAAGAATTTCCTCCCAAACCATAAAAAAATAAAAAGGAAATCAATACTAAAAAAAAGGAGGCAAAGATATATCCAATGGGTGTATTAAAGTATGTGTATGCTTCTTTCTTAAAAATTGTTTGAATGTTTTTCATGCTTGTCCTCTTGTGAGTTCTTCAAATATTGTCTCAAGCGATTTGCTGTACTCTTTAATTTCTCTCACCTCTAGATTACTTTTTTTAAGTACAGTATAAACATCCTCTACTCTACTCTCTCCCAAAGAAATAATATAGGAGGAGAAATCATTATCTAACTTTTCATCAAATTTTTCATATTCTAAAAATTTATCTTTGATTATCTTTTGTAATACTTTTTCATCCCCTTTTATGGAAATATAAACTGATTTACCTTTGTGCAATCCTTTTACAGTAGAATTTGCTACAATATTTCCACTATTAATAATTATGACCTCATCACAAATATCCTCAACTTCTTGTAGGATATGAGTGGATAAAATAAGAATTCTATTTTTTCCTAGACTTTTAATTAAGCTTCTAATGTGGGATATTTGATTTGGATCTAGTCCTGAAGTGGGTTCATCTAAAATAATAATTTCAGGATCATGAATGAGTGTTCCCGCAAGTGATACCCTTTGTTTAAATCCTTTAGATAAATTAGAAATAGGTATTTTCAAATGGGTTGAGAGTTCACAAAGCTCTATCATTTTATCCATCTTCTGTTTAAGCTCTAAAGCCTTAATTTTTCGGATGGTTCCTATATATTCTAAATACTCATATACTAACATATCCATATAAAGGGGAGCTGTTTCCGGTAAGTATCCTAATTTGGATTGGATTTTCTCAATATCATTTTCCAAAGTCAAATCCCCAAATTTGATTGATCCTGAATTGGGGGACAGAAAACCGGAGAGAAGCCGCATAGTAGTTGTCTTACCCGCACCATTTGGTCCCAAGAGCCCTGTTATGACCCCTGGTTTTACCTGGAAGGAAATATTGTTAACTGCTACTTTATCGTCAAATTTCTTGGTTAAATTTTCTACATGTAACATAATTACTACCTTTCGATTGCTAATTAATTAGGATAGCGATTGTTGACAAGTAATTTTATATTTAATTAGATCTCTGTCTTAAATTCTTAATAGCTAAATTTAATATCTTTTCTATAGGAGATCGAATGCTTTCATCTTTTATTTTTGAAAGAACAATTTCCAATTTTTCTAATACCATATCAAAATCAGGTGATTCCCCAAATGTATCCACGATATGTGGCCATCCAGTTTTAAGAATTTTTTGAACGTTTTCGGGTTGTTTTTTAAGTTCTGTTACGCTAATGTCTAAAAACTTTTTGGTTAGGTTTAATATCTCAATTCTAGTCTTGAATTTTTCTAATATATCTAAATCTACTCCTGACTTTTGGGAAACATTTTCATAGTAATTTTCCCACTCTAAAATTTCTCCTCTGGATTCTTTAGAGATATTGGTTTGGATTGATAGAAATGTTTTGATTAGTACACTAGCTTTAGATATCCATTCATTGTATTCATTTTTATCCGATTTTAATTTATCTATTGATCTTGTTATTTGTAAATAATTTATATAATTGAAATTCAGAAATGCATTTGAATTGATTTTTGGATGTGCATTTTCAACCGGCTTGGGCTGAATTCTTTTGGGTTCAGGCTGGGTTTCTTCTTTTTCTATTTTTATGGGAGCAATTTCTTCATCACTGAGATCGATATCCTGAATGATTTCTTCATCAAAATCCTGAGTTTCAAGTTCAGGTATTTCTTCAATTGTTTCTATTTCAGAACTTGGCTCTGAAGAAAATTCGTCTTCTTCGACTGAGGGAGTTTCAAACTCAAAATCTTCTTCTGTTCCTTGCGTGATACCTTCTTCTGAATCTGATTCTACTTCAAAATCTAAATTATTATCAAGAGAGAAGTCTTGTTCGGGGCTTGAATCATAAGTATCCTGAGAATCTTCGTTAACATCTTCTGGAATTTCTTCGATGATCTCAGGAACTTCTATATTTGAATGTTCATCTATATGGCTTTCTGATTTAGTATTATCTTCCGGTTCAGCATCACTTTTTAAATCTAATTTTTTTCCAGTCAGTTTGGGGGGAATTGTTTCTAAAATTTCTTTAAGAATAGAAACTTCGAATTCCAACGGAAGAGATGTTACAGTATTTACAATCTCTTTTCCTGTTGAAGGTGTTTCTGGTTTTGGTTTTTTTTCATTTTGGGCAAGTTTTTCTTTTTGTAATCTCTCAGCTTCTTCTTTTTCTTTTTGAGCTTTCTCCTGAACTTCTTTAACCTCAACTAACATACCAACGGGTTTTATAATTAGTCCACTAGATTTATTTTGTATCACAAGTAAATCATCTATTACACTAAACTGGGAAGACTTTGGTAAAATGCTTCCCACTTTAAATAGGATTTCTTCTGTTATAGACTTAAAACTATCCGGACCTTCTAATCTATCTAATTCCAGATTGGTAATTTTTTTTTGACTTTCCGCAAGAACATCCATAAAATGAGAAGTCAAATAATCTGTGAGGGTTTTGGAGTCAGTTTTCAAATAATCTGCAAATTCACTCATTTTTTCAAAAAAATGATCAATTTTTGATACACTTTTAGACATATAAGTGTTGATTCCTTCTAAAGCAAAGCTCTCCTCTTCTTTAGAAAGTTTTTTATTATGTAAAAATATTTCAAATAAGTGCAAATGGGCATCAAAATAGGATAAAAATTCTCCTTGTTCGGTTAAATGAAAATCTCCTTCGGGAGTTTTAAAAAGGATCGATGTCTGGGTAGCTACCATAGTTGATATATTTTATGAGGGAAGTCAAAATGCAAAGTATTATTTTAGGATTGAAAATTTAGGATTATAGAAAAAAAATGTATAAGTATTAAAATTATGTCCAATTTTTGAGGCTGGAATGATAAATAAAGACGATGAAACTATCTTAAATGAAAATACCTTATTGATGAATATCAAAACAAATTTTGATGGGGCTATTATGGACTCTGAGTTAGATGGGGAAGATGAAATTCCTCTAAGTATCTATGAGAGTGAGATTCCTTATTTTGATGACTTTATTTTTAAAAATGAAAATGAATTAGTTAATGAGCCACATTTTAAAACTTTTGTTAAATCTTATAAATCAAAAGTATATGTTAGGGATGAAGGTTCAGAAGATGGGGAGAGTGAGGGTTCTTATTACACCGATCCAATCGCCTTAGAAGTTCATCAATTTCTATCCGATTACATTCAAAATTTAATAGATCAAAATGAAAAGCTCCTAGAAAAGAAAAAATAAATTTAAGTTAATTCAGATTTTTGGATTTTAATAATTTGATAAAAAAATATAAAAATAAATTAACATTAAATCACTTAAAAATATTATTAATTCTTCCATTATTTATCTTTCTTATATATGGAAAACCTATAATTTTAAATGAAAAAAAAATACTTTTAAATCTTCAAGAGGATGAAAAAATATTAAAAATTTTTTCGAATGGGGAAGAAATTTCATATATTTCCATGCGAACAAAACAAACTCCAGAAACAGTTATTAAAGCATATTTTGTAAGTACGGGTGGAAATTATGTAGGCCCATTTCATGAAGTTGGATTTCCAAAATACTCTCCGGATGGTAAATATTTTGCATTCACTGGAAGACTCGGGAGACAAACTGGAGTTATAGTTGGAAATGAAAAAATAGGTCCATTTGAAAATATTACAGAATTAATTTTTATCTCCGGTGGTAAAGAAATTGCTTTCAAAGAAGAAAAAGAGGGAAAACAATTTGTTCATTTTGGCAATGATTCCTTGGGTCCTTATGAGAGTACTACAGATTTTGTATTACTCTATGGTGGAAATCCTGCATTTATAGCTGATGAAAAAGGAAAGAAATATTTTGTTACTAGAAATAAAAAACTCGGTCCCTTTGATTCTATTCATGGTTTATTAGTTTCTCCCGATCAAAAAAGATTTGCATTTCAAGCCAAAGAGGGAGTTAAAAATTTTGTAGTCACAGAAAATGATAAGTTTGGGCCATATGAAGATTCAAAGTCGGAAGATTTTAGATTTAGCGATGATTCTAAGGTATTTAGTTTTGTAACAAAAGATAACAATGAAGAAACCTTGCACTTGGGAGCAGAAAAAGTTGGCTCTTATTTAAGTATCGGTCATCATATATTACAGAACCATGGAAAAAATATTTCCTATCAGGCAGAAATAAATGGGGATTGGTTTATTTTTCATAATAAAAAAAAATTAGGTCCTTATGATACAATGTGGGGGGATTTAATTACTAGTAATGATTTAAATCATGTAGCATTTTGTGTATTGGAAAAAAATAAATACTATGTATATAAAGACTCAGAAAAAATGGGTCCATTTGACTTTGTAGTACAAAACTCTATTAAACTTGTTGGAGAAAATAATTCTCTCTCTTTTGAAGCAGAAGAAAATGGATCAGCTTTTGTATATTTAGCAAATGAAAAATTTGGACCCTATGGCTATGCCAAGGATTTAACTATTTCACCGGATGGAAAAACTCCACTATTTCGAGCGGGGATTGGCGGAAAAGAATTTGTAGTACATGGTATTGAAAAAACAGGACCATATGATATGATATATAAACTTCAATATTCGAGTGATGGTAAACATATCACATATGAAGCAGAAATTGATAAAAAGTTTTATATCTTTAAAGATAAGATTAAGTTTGGTCCTTATGATATTGTGAGTAGTCTAAAGTTTTCCTTTATTGGTAAAATAATTTATTATGTTGCAAAATTAGAGGGAGATGTATATAGCATGATAGGTCGGGAAGGAAAACAGTACATTGGAAATTTTTTAGATTCGAGTTCCAAAAAAAGAGGCTATGTATATATTGATAATAAAGAAGCCATAATAATAGAAAAAGAATAAGAAAATTTTTTAAATTCTATGATTCCCTTTACTGTCTAATAATTAAAATATGTTTGGATGTTAGCAAAAAAAATACTTAATATAAATTAATAATTTCGGAGCACAAACTATGTTTAAAAGAATTGGTTTTTTCTTTATAACGAACATTCTAATCATGATTACAATCTCAGTTATTGTAAGAGTTTTGGGATTTGATCATTATATAACACGGGCAGGATTGGATTACACATCCCTAGCAGGATTTTGTTTGGTGTGGGGGATGGCTGGTTCATTTATCTCCCTCTTTTTATCAAAAACTATGGCTAAAATGTCCATGGGTGTTCAGGATGTAAAGCCTAACGGGCAATATTCTGCTCTTTACCAAACTGTTTCCAGATTGTCTAAAAGTGCTGGAATTCCTATGCCAGAAGTTGGGATCTATGAAAGTCCTGAAGTGAATGCATTTGCCACAGGACCGAGCAGTTCAAGTGCTTTGGTTGCTGTTTCCACGGGTCTTTTGAATCAAATGAGTGATAATGAAGTCGAAGCAGTCCTCGGGCATGAAATTGCTCACGTTGCCAATGGAGATATGGTGACTTTGACCTTAATCCAAGGAGTTGTGAATGCTTTCGGTATGTTCATAGCCAGAATCATAGGATACGGGGCTGGGTTATTAATGTCAAGGGGTGATGACGAGGATTCATCTCCTAACTTTTTGGTGCAATATATAGTTAGCTTTGTTTTTGAAATTATATTTAGTATCTTGGGCTCTATGGTAGTAGCTTATTTTTCAAGAATGCGAGAATTTCGCGCAGATGAAGGGGGAGCTAAATATGCTGGAAGACAAAATATGATAGCCGCTCTCGAAAGGTTACGAAGATATTCGGATGGACCCGTCGATAACAGGGGTGCAGCTTTGAACTCTTTAAAAATTTCTTCTCATGGAGGATTCATGTCTTTATTTTCTACACACCCTCCCCTCGAAGAAAGAATCAAGGCACTAAAAAGTATGGGAGTTCGATAAAATTATAGTACACCGGTGATAATAAATAAAAAATCACCGGTTTTTAAATAGCAGTAATCCCACCATCCACTGTCCAATTACTACCATTGATATAACTTGATTCAACATCTAAAATAAAATTTACAACCCTTGCAATTTCATTTGGATGTGATATTTTCGCTGAAGGTGTCATTTCGATTATTTTTCTTTTGTGATCGGATACTTCTTCTTCTTGGATACCCATTTTTGTATCTACGTATCCAGGACTTATGCAATTAGATGTAATACCATATTCCCCCCACTCCGCTCCAATTGATTTCACAAATCCCACAAGGGCATGTTTTGAGCTTGAATAGGCTACAGAGTTTTTAGCGCCTACAATGGAAAGAGAAGATGCAATCCCTAAGAATCTACCATATTTTTTTAATTTCCAATCAGGTAATAACTCTTTTAAAATGAAATAAGCAGAAAATAAATTTATATTAAAAATATTTATAAAATTGATTTCACTTAAATTTACTATATCCACAAAGGGTCCACCATACCCTGCACAATGAACAAAATTTAAAATATTATAATTTAATGGAAATACTTTATCTTTAATTTTTTCAGGATAATTTAAATCTACTTCCATAAATATTTCATTTTTAAATAAATCTCTATTTATTTTTTTATCAATTGTAATACAAGATATTTCTTGATAAGATAAGATTTCTACTACACAAGAGCCAATTCCGCCCATACCACCGGTTATTAAAACATTTCCATTAATCATTTTATTTCTGCTTAATATTAGATTTTATTCTAACTAGCACTTGTGATTCTGTGAATCCTTTGAGTTCACTTTCAAATTTTTCATATTCATATTCTTTTATAATATCTTTAACATCTGGAATATCATATATTTTTTTAGATATCACTATATCCTTTCCTTTACACTGCCCTTCTGTCCTCGCCGCCAAATTAACTGTACTACCAAAATAATCCAATCTATCATTCATATTTACAACTAAAGCAGGACCAAAATGGATTCCAATTTTTAATTGAAGTAAATCTTCCCCATAATTAATATTTAATTTTTCTATTTCTTCATGAACTTTAATTGAATAATTAACTGCATCCTTAGGATTTAAAAAGACAGCCATCACTGCATCACCAATAGTTTTAACTATTGCTCCGTTAAATTGAGAAATATATTTGAATAAAATATCAAAATGATCTCCCACTATTTTATATGCATATGTATCCCCTTTTTTATTATAAAAAATCGTAGAGCCTTTTAAATCTGTAAAGAGAATTGCAATACTTTTAATAGATATATCCTGATCTTTTCGTAGTACATCACTTGAAAAGTTAAATCTAAATTCTTGCATTGCAGTAACCTCACTAGCTGTTACCACATCCAAGAGCCAATCAGCTTTTTCAATTTTAACTAGTATTTCAAAATCATTTGGGTTATTTATAAATATTTTTAAGCTCTCATTAGAAGTTTCGATAATTTGATTAATGGGAATGTATTCTATAGATTCTACCTTAGGATATAAATTCTCTACATTAATTCTTGTATTATATTTCAATTGAGGTGAAAAAATTAAATAAATACCATTTTTTAAAGGGATCTCTATATTTTTTGATGATTTTTTAGGAATTCTAATTTGATTTCGAATATGAGGAGTGTTCTGTGGTCCCCCAAAACAAAAAACTCCTCCAACTATTTCTCTAATAGAGATATTGGGAGAAAATGTTAGCTCTACATTTCTATCAAAGTCAATTCCATAATCAATATTACAGGATTTGCAATGCACTTTTTCTTCTAATTTAGAGAGATTTTTGAAATTTTGATTTCCACCCCTACAATCTGGACATAAAATATTCCAATTTAAATCAAAATATCCTTCTTTAGTTGCTTTTAAAAAAAACTCTAGAGTCTTTTTTTTATCCTCATGTATTACTTTTGCAACTTTATATGGCTTTATTTTAATTAAATCATTATCAGATGCTATTAATATATAAGAACTTAACTTTGAAGAAAAAGTTTCATCTTTTGTGATTATTAAAAACTTTTCTTTGATATAATTTAATTTTGATAAATCAGGATTTTGTTTCTGAATACCAAACACAGGAATAGCTAATTCTTGTTTAGTCAAAAGAAAATCGTCTATTTCTTTAAATGTCTTTCTAAAATTAGAAATCATATTTTTATTGATTTCCATTTTTATTAAAGGAATTAATATAAAATGGGAAGGTAGTAGCCTAATAAGAAAATTAACTATAAAACCATTTTTATTTTTAATTATGTTACATCTAAACTGCATCTTTTTAATAGGACCCTTAGAGAAGATTCTATAAACACTGAAAAAATTATTTTCAATCCATTCAAAAGGAAATTCTCTAAATTTTGAGACTATCCCCAAACTTGATATCGATTTTCCGTATAGAAGACTCCCTCCATTTTTATCTTCTGTCATATCAAATATTATAGGATTTTTATAAAAAGAACGATTAATCTTATCGGTATTTGAAATTAAATCCCATGCTAATTCTAATTCTGAATTCATTTCTATACTCCATCTAAATGTGAGTATATTAGAAAAGATTCTCTTCATACTATAAACTTTGAATCCCGGGACAGATTAAATAATATAAAATTTTTAGAGATTGACTTATTCATTTGTATTTCCTAATTCTTGAATATTTTTTATTGAATCAATTTTTCCAAGAAAAATTGCTTGTTTTTCTCTATTTTTATTTTGGATAAAATAGTAATCATTAAACTCATTGTAATCTTTTGTAAACTCTTCTTTTTTTATACTATCTATTTTCTTAATATATGAATTCAAATATTCATCAAAATTAGTAAATTTAAATTTTCCTGTTTTTTCTAAATCATCAAGAATTTTTTGATTATAGGTAATAATTCTCCATGGAGTTGTCATACTTTCAAATTCTAGCTTATTATAACTTCTCACAAAAGAAAAATTTGTTTCAAATAGATGAAAATGAATTTTTCGTTTTTTTAAATATTCAATATCTGCCGATTTTTCATGTCCGACCCTTCCCCTAATCTTAATTTTTTTATGTGCAATAGTGCTATCTGTAAGTCCTGAAACAGTTTCTATCGCAACTAAGGGGTCAAGATAGTATGCAATCATTGCTTGGGTTCCCCCATATGATATTTTTATACCATCCTCCATGAAAATTTTTCTGAGTGGTAATAATTTTAATTTTAATTTATATATTTCTTTAATATTATAAATTTTATTCTCATCGGTAATATTATAAACTTCCGGAACTTTTCCTTTTTTATAGGGGTTGATATAAAAAAATGTCGCTAAAATTATAATTATTCCCGCGTATCTGATTATTTTTTCGTTGAAAAAGGGATATAAAAAAAGTTCAATTCCTAGGAATAAGAGTGGGCTCAAAGGAATTAGTAATCTTGCAAACATGAAATCCCCCCCAATTATACAAAGATAAGATATATAAACAAAAGATGGTATCAATGCTAAAAAGAACCATTCTAATTCCATATTTATAAATTTATTTTCAGAAATATCATAGTCATATTCTATCTTATTTCCAAAAAAGTTTCTATATTTTCTTTTAGATAGCCAACCCTCTTTATTAGTTCTCTTTATAAAAAAATCAATCACTCCTTTAATATCAAAAAAATAGTGATTTAAAAAATAAATTATCAATAATAACAATAATATATAAAAAACATAATATGTATTAAAATATAAAAAAATATATTTTATACCTTGTAAAATATAGATTGATCCTGCTTCTTTTGCATAAAAAGTGTTTGGAAATATATATCCATAAAATTGGTATCTCCAATAGAAATAGGGAATGTAAATTAATAAAAAAGGAAGATGAATATATAGATTTTTAAGAAATATTTCCTTATAATTTAAATTTTGGCATCTAAAAAATAGGAAAAAAACACTGCTAAATCCATAAAATAATAATCCATCCGGTCTTGTCATACAAAGAAGTGTTAATAAAGTAAAACCAATCCATAATTTAACTTGATCAATATAAAAATAAATAATTAAGTTTCCTGATAATAATAGAAAAGTAAAAAAAGAAGTTTCTAATCCCGATGTTGCGTAAACTCTTGCATGGTATTGAATTGAAAAACAAATCATAGATAGAGGTAAATAAATTTTATCCTTACCATATTTAGTTTCATGAATTTTATTTCCTGCTAAAAAAAGTAATACCAAATTTAATATATAACTGAGTAAACCTAAAGCCTGGCTACTTCTTTCGGGACTGATATTAAAATTAAGACCTGTTGAAATTAGTATCATCCATAAAAAATTTGTATAACCTTCAACCTCTTCCCCTAAATTATATATGGGTCCAATTCCCTTATGCAAATTGTATGAGTATCGAAAGGTAATAAAGGCGTCATCGCATAACCAGTGCAATCTGTAGGCAGTTAAAATTGAGGTTAGAAGAGCAATGGAAAATAAAACAAAACTAAAATGGTGACCTCTTATTTTGTAGCCAGTTTTTTCTTCTCCATCCATCTTAAAAACAATTTACTTATTCGCGGTCATTTAGAAAATTAAGTTTTTGATTTAAAGGACTTTTCGCTTGAAATTATCAATAACTGTGAAATTATCTTCTAAGAGTAAGGGAATTGAAGTCCTTTCTGAATCGGATTGGATTATTCGAACTTCCTTTCCCCCCAGGGATGGAATGGCAAATCGTGATATAATTGATCAAATTTCAGTACATTTGAAAATCCCCAAATCAAAAGTTCAGATAATTAAAGGGGAAAAATCAAAAAAGAAGCTTGTAGAAATTATGAACTGACTTTATTTTCTACTTGACGATAATTTATTTTTCATTTTTTTTATAGCCTTAGGCTAAAAGATAGATTTTATAGAAAGCTAGGAAAGAGAATAAGAGAATGCCCATTAATCACAGAAAGTCTGGTGAGATGAATATTATAGATTTATCCGGGAGCCTAGATATCTATACTGCCACAGATCTAAAAACTCTTTTTGAAGGTGTAATTACCCAAAAAGATAATAAAGTTATCATAAATTTGGAAAAGTTAAGCTATATTGACTCTTCTGGTATTGGAATGCTTATAAAACTAATGAATTTTGTAAAAGAAAGGGATGGTCAATTCCTGCTTACGAATATGAAGCCTCCGATGGCAAAAGTATTTAAGGTTGCGGGACTCACTTCTTATTTCAAATTTTTAGGGGATAAAGATTTTGCGGAGCAATATCCAAACTGAGGAGACTTTTAGGGTTCAACTGCGTGAAATTATCTCAATTATTCAGGGAATTTCTGTTGAATGCAAATGGTTTCTCTCTTCTTCCCAATTAATAGATCTTCTTGAATTAAAAAAAGAAGAATATTACAGAATTTTATACACTTTAAGAAATTCAGTCTTTAATCCTGCCAAGTTAACAGGTTTTCACGAAGAAGAAGCCTATTATCTCTGCCAATTATTAGAAAAAATAATGGGCTTAGGAGACATAGAAGATGAGTTTATTCAGTCAGGAATCTATTTTAATGAAAAATCTTTAAATATGATTCGGGAGAGTTTTATTAACAATATCACTCTGGCTCTATCTACCCATAAGATGGATAGAGATTTGCTTTTACTTCTCAGTTCGGCTACCATTCAATTTGATGATGCATTCGATACTTATTTTTATGATAAATTCAGTATGGATCGAATCATTAGTTTTACAATTGAAGAATTTTTGGAGATGCACCAAATTGATCCATTCTTTGGTGGAGAAATATTCTTAAAAAAATATCTCGATGATCAGGTGCAGTACAAAAAGATTCCATTTGAAAAGCTAACCGAAGAATATAGGGAAAGATATCATTATGAGCTTTTTGGTAGAATGAGAAACGTACCTATAAAAAATAAAATACCTAAAGAAATGAAATTACTATTCCAATTTTTTGATTTAGAATATGATGCTGATAAAAAAAAATTAAATGCGAGATACAAAGAGCTCTTAAAAATATATCATCCGGATATTAATAAAAACGGATTAGAAAAAACTAAAGAGATTATTCAAAAGTACAAAAAACTTAATTCTTTATTAAAAACTTAAATTAAATTAACTACTCCATTTCCAGACTTTATTTCTCCAATTATGGTTGCAGTTTCATGGTTGAGATTTAAATCTTCAATAACATTATTTGCCTTATCCTTAGATGTAATAACAATATATCCTATTCCCATATTAAAAGTTGAATACATTTCATTTAGAGAGATTTTATGATCTTTACTTATTTTAGAAAATATATAGTTATCTGGTATATTTTCTAAAATAATATTAGCATTAAAATTTTTATTTAAAACTCGAGGAATATTTTCTGTAAATCCACCACCTGTAATATGAACCATTCCCTTGACTTCCACTTTTCTTAAGAGTTTTAGGATGGATTCTACGTAAATTCTTGTTGGTTTAAATAAATAATTTTTTATAAAGTCAATCTGAGAATTATCATTGGGGAGTTCCCTGCCGTTTTTAAGGTATAATTTTCGTAGGAGTGAAAATCCATTGGAATGAGGACCACTTGATTCTAAACCTATGATTATATCACCATCGGTGATATTTTTTCCATCTATAATTTCGGATTTTTCTACCGCTCCCACTGCAAAACCTGCTAAATCATATTCATCCTCTTTCATTATACCCGGGTGTTCTGCGGTTTCTCCCCCAACAAGAGCCATTCCACATGATTTACAGCCTTTTACTATACCTGAGACAATTGAATTCATTTTTTCAACATCCAATTTTCCACAGGCTATATAATCTAAAAAGTACATAGGCTCTGCTCCATTGACAAGTAAATCATTTACACACATTGCTACTAAATCAATGCCTATTGTATCATGAATATTTAATACTCTTGCCAACTCTAACTTAGTCCCTACACCATCAGTTCCGCTCAATAGAACGGGCTCTTTGAAATTTTTTAAAAAGGAAACGTCGTACGCTGCAGAAAACCCTCCCAATCCTCCCAACACTCTAGGATTGTGGGTGGAATGAACATTTTGCTTAATCTTTTGAATAAACTCCTGTCCTTTATGTGTATCTACACCTGCTTTTTTATATGTAATTTCTTCATTTGACATATTTTTTATCCTCCCTGGGATTTGCGTTTAAAAACCTATAGGCAATTTGAAAATCATCATCAGTTCCACCATTTAAAAACAGTTCAATTCGGCTTTCTCTTTCTACCTCAGGGATAGAAAGTGATGAAATTATATGTCGGATTGTACCTTCATTTCCATCGTAAATTTTAATATTATCATTATATTTATAAAAAAGGGGTCGAATGAGTAAGTAATGTGTGCATCCTAAAACAAAATTGTTTATATTTCTATCACATAATTCTTTTAAAATAGGATCGAGAAAATCTATGCAAGAAGGTATATCATCACTATCGATTAAATTTGCTAAACCATCACAATTGATCTGTTCGATCACATGTCCTGCATGAAGAGATTTTTCTAATCTATTAAATTTCTCCTCTTTTAAAGTTAAAGAGGTAGCAAAAACAGCTACTTTTTCACCTTGATTTTCCAAAACTGCAGGTTTGATAGCAGGTTCCATACCAAAAATCGGTATATTGTATCGCGATCTTAATTCTGTTGCTGCAGCTGATGTAGCCGTATTACAGGCTAGTAAAACTGCTGAAACACCCTCATGAATAAAAAATTGAATAATTTCTTCAGATAATTGTAGTACATCTTGTCTTGATTTTTTTCCATAAGGAGAATTTTTTAGATCTCCATAATAGATATAATCCACAGAGGGAAGACTATTTGCTAATTCAGATAAAACTGATAATCCCCCAAAACCGGAATCCATCACCCCAATAGTTTTGATTTTAGAGCTCATATACTATTTAAATAGCTATTGATTGCATCTGCTACTTTTCTAAAAGTAGATTCAAATTTTTCCATGTCTTCTTCCAGTAAAGTTATTCTAAATCCATCTCTATTGCAACAAAAGGAAGATAGGGGTACTACACAAATTCCTGTAGAGGCAAGTAAATTTAATACAAATCTCCTATCATTCGTTGCATTTTGTAAAAGACCATGAATGTATTCTGAAGCCTTTATGTTCTTTATTTCGAGCTTCATTCTGTCTCGTAGTACGCCTTCTTTGAAAACAACTGTTAAAAAGAAACCCCCACCGGGTTCAACAACATGAATACCGGGAATATCTTTTAATATAGAAACCGCTAGTTTTGCTTTTTTTTTGTACTTTTCATTTCTGTTTTTTAGATGGTCTAAAAAATACGGAGAAGAATATATTTCTGGAATTGCCATTTGCGGCAAAGTAGTCGAACATACCTCCAACATTTTTGCATCCACAAGAGATTTTATATATCTATCAAATACATGATCATTTTTTCTATTGAAAACCTCTATCCATCCACACCTTGATCCGGGCCATGGTAATTCTTTGGATATTGAACGTAGAGCCATTCCACAAACTTTATCTCCTATGCACTCTGACAAATGAATAGAACCACTTCCTGAATAATTGACATGAGCGTATGTTTCATCACAAATTAATATTGTGTCATACTTCTCACAAATTTCAACAATTTTCTTAATTATTTCCTTATTATACACGGCCCCTGTTGGATTATCTGGATTGATTAATAAAATACCAGCGATTGAATCATTGTATTTCACTTTGTTTTCAATATCCTGTAAATCCGGCATCCATCCATTGTATGGATTTAATTCATAGGTTAAATGTTCATAACCGCTATGTGCCGCTTCTGCAGAAGAATATGTTGAATATGCTGGACTCGGTCCCAAAATTCTGGCCTCCCTTCTCATAAAACCAAAAATTTTAGCGACTGCATCACCCAATCCATTAAAAAATAAAATGTCATCGGGAGTAATTTTTGTACCACCCCTTTCATTTACTTTTTCTGCTAAGTAATTTCTTGTTTTTTCATACCCTTGAGTAGCTGTGTAAGCCCAAGATTGATCGCTCTGAACTAATCGTAATACAATATCCTTTATGAAGGGAGCAATTTTTTCGCCTTTTTGAACAGGATCTCCAATATTTTCCCATGTAATTTCAACACCCATTTTTTCAAGTGCCTTACCTACCCCGACAATTTGTCGTATTTCATAGATGAGTTCATCAGCACCGGGATGAACAATATTTCTTCTCATAAATCAAACGCCTTCGTTAGAATCTTTAATAATATTAATCTTATTTTTTTTACTTCTGAAATATTCAAAAACTGCAGGTAGTATTGATAAGATAATTATTGCAAAAATGACTAAGGTAAAGTTTTTTCGAATCATAGGGAGATTTCCAAAGTAATATCCAGCGATTGTAAAAATTGTTATCCAAATCACACCCCCAATTACGTTATAAAACAAAAATTGTTTGTATTCCATAGTTCCAATTCCTGCTACAAATGGAGCAAAGGTTCTAATAATTGGAACGAATCTACCTATAATAATAGTTTTTCCACCATAGTCATCATAAAATTCTTTGGTTCTTTCAATATGAGATTCCTTAATAAAACGAATCCTTTCTCCATTTAATATTCGTTCTTTAAAAAATGCACCCACCCTATAATTAACTGTATCACCCAAGATAGCGGCAAATGTTAATAGGATTAAAATTAGGGTTAGATCTAAATCCCCTCTGGCAGTGATCGCCCCAATAGCAAATAAAAGGGAATCTCCGGGTAAAAAAGGAGTTACTACCAAACCTGTCTCCGCAAAAATAATTAAGAAGAGAATTATGTAGGCTAAAGTTCCGTATTCTTTTAAAATAACATCTAAGTAATTATCAATGTGAAGAACAAAATCAATAGCAAGTTTAAGAATTTCCATTTGGCAAAATATAGGGAATGTCTATATCCCCTTCCTCCATACCAGAATGAAACTTAAGAGTTCTTTGAAAATAGAAAAACCTATTATAATATGAAAATCAAAACCCAAGAATTCATTAAAAGGTAAAGTTGGATAATTTAAAAAAAATATTTATGATTAATGACATAATTTTGGTAATATTTAAAATTAGGATGGTAGTAAACTGTGGAATCTTTTGAAAATTTTTTGTTAAATTTAACTAATTTTGAAAAATCAAGAAATGTTAACCATTTTAAAGAATATAATCTCTCTAATTTTCAGAAATTAGTAAATTATTTTAATAAAAATCCCAACCCTAATTCTATTAAAATTTCCATAGTGGGAACAAATGGAAAGGGTTCAGTTTCTAATTTATTGGCTAAAAAATTAAACCAAAATTATAGAACTGGTCTTTATACATCTCCCCATTTAATTAATTTCACAGAGCGAATACAATTGAATTCAGTTGAAATACCAATGGATTTTTTAAACATCTGGATAAATAATCTAAGTGAGGATGAAATAAACTTACTTTTAACTCTTTCTTATTTTGAAATATTAACTTTAGTAGCAATGATTTATTTTGAATTAAAACAG
The DNA here is from genome assembly GCA_947458405.1 of Leptospiraceae bacterium. GTDB lineage: Bacteria > Spirochaetota > Leptospiria > Leptospirales > Leptospiraceae > JACKPB01. The sequence goes on along the minus strand of CANGZW010000008.1, from coordinate 43,554 downwards.
GTAGATTTTCAAATAATAGAAGCCGGACTTGGTGGTAGATTAGATGCAACCAGATGTTTTTATTCAGATATAGTTGTCATTACAAGAATTGAATTAGATCATGTGGAGATACTAGGAGATACATTAGAAAAAATATTAACTGAAAAAATGGGTATAATTACCGAAAATACCAAAAAAATATTTTACATGAAGCAAGATTGTGTTACAGTTGACTTAATTAAAAAGTACATAAGTAGTAAAAAATATAGTAATATTGAAATTTACGAATTTAAAGATCAAATAATGGAATATAATAATTATTTAGATTATAATAATAAATATTGTAATTTTATAATAGAAAATATTAAAGAATTTTATAAATCAAAAAAAAATAAAGAATTATCAGTAAATATTGAGAATTATCAAGATATAAAAATTAGCGGGAGAATGGAAATCATAAATTATGAACCATTTATTATATATGATGTATCCCATAATCCATCGGGAATTGAAAATTTATTAGTTTCAATATCTAAAACATATCTTGGTAAAAAATGGGATATAATATTAGGAGTAATGAGTGATAAAGATATTGAGGGAATTGTATTTAATATCTTAAGCTCTAATATTATAGAGAATATATACATACTACAGGAGTTTCCATTTACCGACTTAAAAATAGAGAATAGTAGAATTAAGAAAATAATTAACTTAGAAACTAACTTTCTATGGAAAAAGGAACAGTTTTACATAGTCACAGGAAGTTTCAGACTCTTTCCAATTCTAAAAAGAATTCTTGCTAATTATAAATAACTATATTCTATTTGCAATTATGGAAAATGAACCTATTAAAAAAAAATTAATCTCAATTCGAATTGATGAATCCACTATTAATTATTTTAAAAAACAAGCTAAGATTTCTGGTATTAAGTACCAAAATTTAATCAACTTATACTTAAAAGATTGTGCAGAAAAAAATAAAAAAGTTCATATGAAATGGAAATAATTTCAGCTTTTTAATTTTGCTTTTTATGTTTGCATAATTTCAGGCTTTTCAGGAGGATATGATTGTGACTGATATAGGCTTTGGTTCAATTCCCAATATAGAAGAACCTGAATTTGATTATTTAAAAACTATTATTTATGAAAAGACAGGTATTTCTTTAGCTCCCCATAAAAAGATAATGCTACAATCCAGATTAAACGTTAGGTTAAGACAAAATCAGATACCAAATTTTCAAGAATACGTTAAAAAGTTAAAATTTGAACCAATATTCTTTCAAAATGAAATATTAGAAATTATAAACAGAGTAACTACAAATAAAACTGATTTCTTTCGGGAAAATCATCATTTCGAGTATTTAAAATCTACAGCTTTTCCTTTACTAGAAGAGAAAAATAAAATTAATGTAAAAAAAACTATCCGCATCTGGTGTTCGGCATCTTCAACTGGGGAAGAACCTTATTCCATTGCCATAACTGCTTTTGATTATTTTCAAGGAAAATATGGTTGGGATATTAAAATATATGCCTCTGATATAGATACCAACGTATTAAGTATTGCAGATAAGGGTATTTATAAAGAAGATAGATTCGTTAGTATCAACAAAGATATCATAGCCAAACATTTTATTCAAGTAAATGGAGAGGATGGAAGGGAATTTAAAATTAAACCGAATATTAGGGAGTTAATAACTTTTCGTAAAATTAATCTCCTTGAGACTTACCCATTTTCAGAGAAGATGGATATTGTTTTTTGTAGAAATGTCATAATTTATTTTGATAAACCAACCCAAAGAAAGATTTTCTTAAATATTGAGAAGATCATGCATGAAGAAAGTATCCTAATTATAGGACACAGTGAGACTCTATTTGGTATTTCAGATAATTTTAAATTTTTAGGTCATACAATTTATCAGAGAAAAAATAGTACTAAATGAAAAAAAAAATTGCAGTTCTGTTTGGAGGTAATTCATCCGAGCATGATATTTCTTTAAAATCAGGAAGATTTATCTTTGAAACTTTAGATAAACAAAAATACGATTTAATTCCTATCTTGTTAAACAAAAAGGGAGAATGGTTTTACCCAAATACTCCCATCTCTAATTTTCCGGGAAATATTGGAATGAAATCATCCGAGCTAGAATTAGAATTTTTAAAAGAATTTAATAATAAAAATAGAAATTTTCCTGTATTTCTTAATCCTGATGTTTGTTTTTTAGGTTTTCATGGTGGAGAAGGTGAAAATGGGACAATTCAAGGATTTCTTTCAGCATTAAGAATTCAATTTACTGGGTCCGGTATTACAGCTTCGTCTATAGCCATGGATAAGTATATCTCCAATCAAATTTATGAGAAAAATAACTTTTTCGTATCACCATATTTTGAAATTAAAAAATTAGAATACTTCAATGGTAGAGAAAAAATTTTAGAGTCGATACTCTCATATCCCTATTTTGTAAAACCAAATAGTGGTGGATCGAGTGTATGTACAGGAATTGCCAAAAATAAAACAGAGTTGGAAAATATCTTAATCAATCTTTTTGAAATTGATTCTAGGGCATTACTTCAAAAACCAATAAAAGGTGTTGAAGTTTCCTGTGGTGTGATAGAAAAAAAAATTGATAATATTTTTACACCCACCCCCCTTTATCCAACAGAAATAATTCCAAATGGAGAATTTTTTGATTTTGAATCAAAATATAATTTAGGTGGAAGTAAGGAAATTACACCTGCAAGAATTTCTGAAAATATGATGAATCTGGTAAGAAATCTTGCAGTAAAAGCCCACTCTGTTTTGGGATGCAAGGGTTATTCCCGAACAGATTTTATAATTGAAAATGAAATTCCATATATATTAGAAACCAATACTCTTCCCGGTATGACAGAAACAAGTTTAATCCCTCAACAAGTATTACATTCTGGTGAAACTATGAGTTCAATCTTTGACTTACTTATTGAGAATGCACTCCAATAATTAAGCCTAGATTTATTGTATATTAGTAATTTTTTTTATATTTTTAGAGTCATAACCCAATTTATTGATTGATGTTAAAATTTGTTGGTATTGATCCTCTTTGATAGTTGGTGTTCTTGCCATAATCCAAATATATTTTTGATCAGGAACACCAATAACAGTCCAACTATAATCTTTTTCAAGGGAAATAATTAAGTAATCAAATTTTAATGGCCAAAAAGGAGAAACCTTCCAGTAAGAATTATTTACTTTATCTATAATATATCCTTTTTGTGGTACGGACTTTAAAGGTCCATTTATGCTATCTTTGTTATAAGTAAAATCTATATTTATCTCTTCTTTATCAGCATTATATGTATAAATCTCAATAGCATTAAAGGCTCCCTCTTCAAAGGAAGTGGGTCTTGATCCAATTACATACCATTTTCCCATAAATTTATTAATATCTACATTTGGAACGGTACTTCTAAATTCAGAACTTGAACTACAATTTATTATAAAAATAAAAATAATTAATAAAATTTTTTTCATGTTTATAAACATATATTATGAAATAAAATTGTCTATTAAAAAAGGAATTTTAAAAAATATTTTTAATACTAAAATTTATTTATAAAAAGAATATTATTAAAAATTATAATATTCTTTTATATTTTTAATCATTTATGTTTTATAATTTTATACTCTTAATAAATTATTTATTAATACTTAATTCTAATCAATTCGAAAATGAGTTATTAAAAATAAGTTGACGAGAGATATGTAATCTAAGATAAATATAAATAAATACCAACTTTATGACTATTCAACAATAGAAAAAGTATACTTAAAGGAAATTAAAATGAATGAAGAACTACATGTCGTTTTGGGTGCTAGGGGTGTTTCTGGTCTTGCCCTCCTTGATGAATTAAAAGTAAGAAATTTAAATTTTAGGGGTGTAGTTCGTTCTAATGATATACCGGGGGTAACCTGTATGCATGCTAATTTATTAGATAAGAAAGAAACGGAGAATGCAACAATTTCAGCAAGTCATGTATATTTATGTGCAGGACTTCAATATTCAACTAAGGTTTGGGAAAGAGACTGGCCAATTGTTATGGAAAATGTGATTTCAGCTTGTGAAAAATCTAACTCCAAACTCATATTTTTAGATAATATATATATGTATGGTCCAATTCCACTGAATGTCCCATTTGATGAATCTCATCCCCGCTCTCCGTCCTCTAAAAAAGGAAAGATCAGGAAAGAAATTTCAGAAATGGTAGTACAGGCTCATAAGCAAAACCGAATAAAAGCAATAGTAGCCAGAGCGGCAGATTTTTATGGTCCGAATGTAACGAATTGTGCACTGTATCCTTCTTTTATTGAAAATATTATAAATAATAAAAACCCTCAATCTATTGCAAAACTAAAAGTAAGACATACATATTCTTATATTCCTGATATAGCTAAAGCCTTAGTTATATTAGCATTAGAAGACTCCTGTTATGGTGAAGTTTGGCATTTGCCTGTAAGTGAAGCAATTACAATTACCGAAACTACCATTTTGATAAATAAAATACTAAAAACTAATTACGAAGCATCTTATCTTCCGTCTTTTTTGCGAAAAACTCTTTCCTTTTTTATTCCAAGCCTAGGTGAGTTAAATGAGATGATGTATCAATTTGACTATGACTATATTATGTCTTATGATAAATTCAAGAAAAAATTCCCTGATTTTAAGGTTACCCGTATAGAGGAAGGATTGAGAGAAATGTTGAATTCTTTTTTGAAAAAGTAGTTTTTTTTTGTAAGAGTGAAATATCTCCCCATTGGTTTGGCATATACTCATTAAAGGAGAATTAACTATGCCAAACCAAAATCACACAGAAATAATTTGTATCATAGATAGATCAGGATCAATGGAGCCAATAACTACAGAATCTATTGAAGGGTTTAATAATTTTTTAAATGAGCAAAAAAGAGAAGAAGGTTCCGCCTCGGTTACTTTATATCTTTTTAATAATAAATTAAACTTAATTTATGAAAACTTATCGATAAATTCAATTCCCTATTTAGATCAGAATAATTATATTCCAGATGGTGGAACAGCTCTTTTGGATGCACTCGGAACAGTGATTGATTCCACAGGTGTCAGACTTTCAAATACTCCAGAACCCAGGCGTCCAGAAAAAGTTCTTATCTGTATATTAACTGACGGACAGGAAAATCAGAGTAGAATCTATAGTAGAGCTGAAATCTTAAAAAAAATCACCCATCAGACCGTAAATTATAACTGGATTTTTGTATTCTTAGGAGCCAATCAGGATTCATTTTCAGAAGCTGAGAAGATTGGTATCTCCAAAGATTATACCTCAGGTTTTAATTCCAGCAAAACAGGTACTACAGCTGGTTTTAAAAAACTCAGTAAAATGACAAGTAGTGCCAGAAAAGGTGAAAAATTTATTGATGATGAAGATTAATTTTATGCAATAAATGAGGGAGATTTTTTTGAAAGGATATCGAAAACTTTTCCCTCAATAAAAACATTCAACAAATCATTATCAACATGATTATCTTTTACTTCCATCTTTAATATGTCTAGGGCTCTTTCAACCGGGATAGCTTTTTTGTATGGTCTATCCTTATCTGTAAGAGCATCATATATATCAGCAATAGTCATCATTTTAGATTGGATTGGTATTTCATGATTTTGTAATCCTCTTGGATATCCTGTACCATCTAACTTTTCATGGTGAGCATGAGCAATTCTTGGTATTGCTTTGAGTCCATCAGTCCATGGAATTTTGCTTAAAAATTGATAAGTATGTTCCACATGTGATTCTATTTCAAGTCTTTCTTGGGTGTCTAATGATCCTTTTTTGATAGAGAGAAAATTATATTCCGTTTGAGTAATCAATGGGTATGCTGTCCCATCTAAAAAATCATAATTTATTTTGGCAATATCATCTAATAGTTGGGAACTTGATTGCTCTAAAATGGAGGGCTCATTGCACTTAATTATTATATCCATTAGATCCTTGAGTCTCTCTTTTTCTACTTGAAACTCAAGATCAATTTTTTTCTCATAATCAGGGAACCCTAAACTTCCATTATTTTTCAAGAAGTCGACTTTTTTCTGATTTAATTTTGCTTCTATATCTTTTTGTAGATAAAAAAATCTCCATTTAATTATATCTAATTGATGACCTTCTAATTTTTTTGACTTTACGAGAACTTTCTCCCTGACTCCAACTTTTCCAAAATCATGTAGTAAAGATGCATAACGAATTTCTCTCATTTGATCATAATTAAATTTAATATCTTTGAATATGCCTGAATCGAGACTATCTACTAATTTAGCAAGACCAACAGTAAATTCCGCAACCCTAAAAGAATGACCACTTGTAGTTGGATCTCTAGATTCAATTGCACTTACGCTTGCAGTGACAAATCCTTCAAATAACTTTTCAATATCCATAATTAAATTATTATTTTGTATTGCAACTGCTGCCTGTCCTGCTACACTCATAACTAAATCTTCTGAATACTTATCAAAAGGGGTAACATCATTTCCCATCATTTGTTCAGGTGTTAATTTTTGATTAAAATTTCTTTTTTTATTTATTAACTGTATTACACCTATAACTTCCCCTGTGTGATTTTTCATAGGTACAACTAGCATACTTTTAGAATAATAATTTTTTAATTTATCATATTCATTATTAAATTTATATTCAACATTAGCGGGTAAATTGTAAGCATCGGGAATATTTAATAGTTGACCCGTAAACGCAACATATCCTGAGATACTTTGTTTGTTTAATGGCATGATAAATTCACTAGTTTTTAAATCCAGAGCAGAAACCTTAAATCTTAAGTTTTTGGGAACTCCATTGTCATCTTTTTCGACTAGATAGAGTGATCCACCATCTGCAATACAAATTTCACGGGCACTGAATAAGATATCTCTTAAAAGTTTGGTGAAATCTTTTTCATTTCCAAGGCTCATGCCTATTCTTGTTAATTTTGAGATGTGACTTGAACTAATATTATGCTTGTATTGAAGTTCAAAACCCTCTTTTCGCATCTGCAAATAACTAAAAACATTTATTAAATTTCTTGCTATAAAAATAGTTGGGGAGGAAAATTCTATGTTGTTGTAATATATATCATTTTCTAAGTCTGTTTTTGAAAAAACATCCTCATCCGAAGGACAATCTACAATTATCATGGATAAAAAATTAGAGTTAACAGTAAGTAAATTTCTTACAGCCTTATGATTATTTAATAGTGTTTCTTTTTTTAAGTAAAAAACTACAGGTATAAATTTATTAGTTGTTTTAATGAGAAATTCATCTTTTAAAATATCAGAAAATAAGATAATTTCAGCCTGAATCTGTTGTGTATATGAATTTATTTTTCCTGAAAGATCTGTATTATCTGTTATAATAAATTGTGTAAACATCCTTTTTTCAACCTCAACTCAATAATCCTATATTGACCTTCTACCAGTATAAAAAGGAAAGAAAAAGGAAAAAGTAAAAAATAAAATTAGGATAATTTTATAGGAAGTAAAACAAAAAAGGCAGAGAAATTTTCAATTCTCTGCCCTAAATTGGGAGGTATAAACTTAAATATTAAGTTAAAAAGTTAAAATCTTACCTTTTTAGACCCAAAACTTCTTGGATCATCTGATCGGAAGTCGTAATAGTTTTGGAGTTTGCCTGAAATCCTCTTTGGGTAACAATCATATCTGTAAAGGCATCGGATAAGTCAACATTCGACATTTCCAAAAGTCCTGCATTGATTCTCCCTCTTCCAGCAACTCCAGATTCACCAATTCCGGGTTCCCCAGAGTTCATAGAATATGCAAACATTGTATCACCGACTTTATTTAAACCGGATGGGTTGTTGAAAACTGCCATTGCAATTCTAGCAAGAGGTTGTTGAACACCATTTGAATAAACCCCGGTAATTGTTCCACTGTTGTCAATGGAAAATGCTTCCATATAACCCATTCCATATCCATCTTGTTTTACAGCTTTTGTAGTAAAATCAGCAGAGAATTGTGTTACACCACCAACCATTCCAGCTTCTCCGAGTTTGAGCTCGATAGTTTGGGTTCCTGGGTTTCCGGGAATTCTATAGGATATTTTTGCAGATAAATTACCACTTGATTGGCTATCAACACCATCAGAAACACTGACTATTTTTCCATCGGGAGCAAATCCGATCTCAAATTCTGTATTTCCAGGAAGTTGTGTATTTTGTCCACCTACAGAAGTTGAATCCACATCAATAGAAACCTGTCCTGCATCTGTAATACTTGCATTTGCTTTCCAAACATTATCTCTAACTTTGTAGAACTGTACTTTTAATTCTCTTTCATTTCCTTGGTCATCAAATATCTTAATTGAAGTAGAATGTCCCCTTCTTTTTTTGGGATCTGGATCGCTAATCATTTTTTGAATATCTTCAGGAGTGGCTCCTTCGGGAACTGCTAGGGCGGCACCATTTAAGTTCGATTGAAATACAACTTCTTTGGTTGACTTAGCCGGTTCTTTTGAATAAAGAGGTATATTAATATCTTCAATAGATGCTGAAGAATTGAGGTATTTATTACCATTTTCATCAATTCTTGAATTCCAACCTTGAACTTTCACTCCATTGGCAGGATTTACAAAACTTCCATTTTTATCTACATTGAATGCACCAGCTCTGGTATAAAATTCTTTATCACCATTCTTAACAATAAAAAATCCTTCTCCAGAAATTGCCATATCGGTATTCTTTCCAGTGGTTTGGAAAGATCCTTGGGTCATAATTTTATCAATAGTTGCAATTAAAGCTCCAAGTCCTACTTGCTTTGGGTTTACACCACCAATACTATCTTTGGGTTCGGAAGCGGCTCCTAATTCCTGTGAAATCATGTCCTGGAATGTTACTCGTTCCGATTTGAATCCATGGGTGTTTACATTCGCAATGTTATTACCCACAACATCCATCCTTACCTGGTGGTTCTTTAAGCCGGACACACCGGAATACAAAGATCGCATCATATAGCTTCTACCTCAGAAATAAATTTATTTTTAATAACCATTTTTACTATTTTTCGCTCCGGGAAAATTTTTATCACCTTCCCTTCTGTCCAACGACTTTTCTTCGCTGGGAATCTCTTTAGAATTTCGGTTGTTTTCATAAAAAGATGAGTCTTCTTTTGAATTTTTTGAAGAATTTTCTGGAGTCGTTGAAAGTGTTTCGACTACTTCCGAGTTTAAAATTGCGGGATCGGAAATTAGATTAATTTGTTCTACTTCAATTGTTTTACCGCTCACTCTCACAAAAGACTTTCCATCCGCATCAAAGAAAAGTGCAGATGCAATACCTGTAACTGTTTCTCCCGAAACAAAGTCGGGTCCGCTTACTAATTTTCCAACTAAAGTATAACTTTGTCTATTTTCCATTCTCTGCATGGAAGTTGATATGTTTTTCATTTGCTCAAGACTTGAAAACTGTGCCATTTGAGCAATAAAATCCTGGTCTTTTACTGGATTGGTTGGATCTTGTTTGGATAATTGGGTAATTAAAAGTTTAAGAAAATCATCCTTTCCTAACTGTTTAGGGGCGGAACGTATTTCAATATTCTTTAGTCCGCTTTTCTCTTCTTTTTCTAGTCTTTTTAGATGAGTTTTTACATCGAATCTTTTATCTCCATCTAAATATCGATTGCGAATTGCTTCTTCAGAAGGATTACTTGTTCTAGATATATCCGGCATAGCTTTATACTTTTAAATCCAGTAATCGTAAATTTGTATCAGAAGTTAAACTTTCACTTTCTGTTTCATTTTCAATCTCGGATAAATTTCCCGAAAATTCACTTGAATTCTCATTTTTTTCTCTATCATTTTCTGAAGATGTAAATTTAAAGGGTGGTTCATTGTTAATATCTACCTGTATTTCAAATAAATCCAATCCACCAGCTTTAAGCTCCGCTTTTAGACCCGCCATATCACCTAGAATCATTTGTTTGGTAGCTTCATTTTCTACCAAAATTTTTCCTTCGAGTCTATTGTTTTCTTCTGAAACAAAAAGAGTAATTTTTCCTAAGTCTTTTGGTTGAAGGGATATTTCGGCTGAATTTTTTCCATTTTCTACAATTTGAATTCGAGCCGCTTTTACTATTTCCGCAAAATTTCTGGCAACTGTTTCCGGTTTTTGGGAAGATTTGACCTCGGATTTGGTTTCTAATTGTTTAGATTTTTGTTCAATTGTATTACTAGAAGGTTGGGAACTTTTTTCTTCTGTTTTTTTATCTATAAAATTATCTTTAAAGAGATCAACATGCGTAAGGTTTTCTTTTTCTTTCTTTGTACTACTATTATCTATTCTACGAAGTTTATCTGTAATACTGTTTGTTTCATCTTTACTGAATTTTTGAATAGTGCTATTTTCTTTATTAAATATTTTATCCTTATTTGTTGATTCTTCAGTTGAAATTTCTTTTTTTGAGACTTCAGTGTTAGACTTTAAACCTGCTGTTTGCTTGGTTTTTTTATCACTTTTATTATTTAAGTCTGAACTTTCACCTTGTGCTACTATATTACTGGAAAACAAAGTGTTTTTTATCATTTCAAGAGATTTATCATCTATCTTAGGAGTTTGAATAGATTTGAGCTCATCGATTGATTGTTTTACATCATTTATTTTCAGGTTGGATTTTAACTTTTCATTAGCTGAGAGGTTTTTGGTGTCTTTTTCTGATTTTTCTTTTGGAGCAGATTTTTCTATATTACTGCTTAAAAATACACTTTTTAATAAATCCCCCGATTCTCTCTGGGATTTTTGCGGAAAAATTTCTTTGGGTGGGATGGTTTTTTCTTTGTCTCCCGATTTTAGCTTTTCTTGGAATAACTCAGTTGCCCCTTCTTTGTGAAAAACAGGCAGTAGAATTGAGGCAATACTTAAGCCTTTGTTATTTTTTTCAATGTTAAGTATATCGAAGGAGTGAGTATTTTGCTCATTAAAAGATGTTTTTATGTTTTTAACAGGGCTTTTTGAATCTACTTCATTTAAAGAGTTTTCTTTTTCAGTCTCAGAACTTTTTAAATCCAAATTTTCCGCTGTAACTGTCGCCCCTTCTTCTTTACTCTTTTCTAATTTTTCATTGTTAGAGTTTTCGGTAGTTATTTGTTCTTGATTTTTACCGATTTTAGAGGCATCTACCTCTCTTGCTTCATCTTTTGCAATTGATTCTGAATATCCTTGACTAGTCTCATGAGGGTTCTCTTCCTTTGAATTTTGCAAAATAATTTGGAAATCAGAAGGAGCAGAGCTAGGATTTATGGTTTCTGGCTTTGGTAAGTCTCTTTCTGGAAAAAAAGTAATTTTTGACAGATCATTCGGTTTTATCATAGGAACCCCTATTTCTTTTGTCGAAGATTTCTAAAAAGTCTTTAGTGATTTATTTTTAGAGAAAAAGCTCTTAAGAAAAATATGAAAAGGTCGATTAATTGCTTGAGGTGTCTATGTTTGAATCATCCCATTTTATGAAAACCCAGGATTTATTGGAGAGAGGTTTAAATTCTTCTCTGGTCAAAAGAAAAGTAATCTCAGACAATATCTCCAACGTCGATGTTCCCGGATTTAAAAGAAGCGAAGTAAGCTTTGAAGAAAATCTTAAGCGAGCAATTGAATCTGAAAAAGTTGAGAAATTAAAAACTGTTCCAACTAAAGTATCTGACGAAAGACATATAAATTTTTTCACCGCACCCGACTACAAAAATGTAAATCCATCTATTAAAACTGACTACCTAACGAGAGTTAGAGCAGATGGAAACAATGTTGATATGGAAAAAGAAATGACTGACGCTTCTCACAATCAAATGCACTACTTTATGATGGTGGAAAGACTGAATCACAATTTTAAACAAATAAATCTAGTGTTAAGACAGGCTTAAAAGGGGTAATATATGGGTTTATTTTCATCTATTAATGTTTCAGCAACCGGACTTTCTTCTCAAAGATTGAGAATGGATGTTATTTCTAACAATATAGCTAACTCTACAACAACACGCAATACAAATGGGGACGGTCCCTTTAGAAGAGATAGAGTAATCATGACTCCCATCAATTTGAGAACCAGGTGGAACAGTCCAGTATATCCTTTTGGCCTGAGAACTGGTGAGGGTCAGGGTGTAAAAGTTATGAAAATCGAGAAAGATATGAGTCCACTCAGACTAGTTTATGACCCCAGCCATCCTGATTCAATTAAGGTAGGGGAAAAAAAAGGCTATGTGGAGTTTCCTAATATAAATATTGTAACAGAAATGACGGATATGATTTCAGCCTCTAGATCTTATGAAGCAAATGTTCAAATGATAAATGGTAGTAAGGCAATGTTTAATAAAGCACTCGAAATAGGTAGGGCATAATTATGAATTTAAGTTCAATTGGAAATATGAATAGAACTCCGTATTCCATTTCTCCCAAAGGAGAACAAATTGGTATAACAACTACTAATTCCCTACATTATGGGAATTCTGAGCCTGTTTCCAATAATGAGGATATCTCTGAGAGTTTTGCAGAAGTATTCAAAAAATCCCTTGAAAAAGTAAATGACTCTCAGGTTATAGCGGATGATCTTACACAAAAAATGATTTATAATCCTAATAGCGTAGAAGCACACGAGGTAATGATAGCAGCAGAAAAAGCTAGAATCTCCTTAACTTTTACTAAAACGGTTGTAGATGGAATCATTCGAGCATATAGAGACATTACTAATCTGAGATAATCCTGAATAATAAAACTATTACTGCGAGATATATATTCTTGCAGTGCATAAAAAACTTTTTAATTTATTTTTTACTTATATTTTCCTTTCTTTCTTGCTATAAACAAATAAATAAATTCTCGTATAGTAAAGACATATCTTACAGAGTAACTGTATTGGCTGGTTTAAATTATACTAAATTTTGTATAGTCCCCTACTCTATAAATTCAAATAGTCAAATAAAATCCTGTGTAAAAAGTGAAAGTTCAACAGAATATTCATGTACTACAATTGTTACGGAAAATTCACTTTTTAAAATGTCTGTCCGTGAGTCCGCAGATATTATAATCAAAGGAATATCTGAAATTCAATTGAAAAATCCTAATATAGGAAGAAATATCAAAAAAGTTATTGTAGTAACTCTTGAAAATGAATCTTCATTGAATGATCCAACATTATCTAAAAATTATTCTAAAGATCTTGAAGAAATATTATTAAAAAATAAAATACCCGCATTAGTAAAAAAATTAGAAAAAGATGAAATTACATCTGTTTTTAAAGAAAGTGCTACTAAAGATTTTCCAAGTAGCTCAAATGATTTTTTATATCTTTACACCGGTGAAAATATTTTTCATATAGTAAAATTTCAGGACTCAAAGCAAACAGCTGTATTTAGAGAAGATCTTGCTACTAATCAAATTTTTTCTGATGGTGAAAAATATAGAAAAGAGTTTTTTTATTGCCGGCAACCAATATCAGAATTTTTTCAAAATATTCACAGTGGTTGGGAGAATTTTGAAGATTGTAAGACATATATTAAAGATAGATTTATAGAATCTAAAAATTATAAAAAATTAGAAGAGATTAGAGACTCCAATATTAAATTTTATGCTATTGGTTCAGTTTGGTCAGAAATTGGATCTTATTTTAAATCAAATACAATTAGTAGAGAACAAATCAAATTTTCTGTAAGACAAAATTGTAAGGAATCCACTATTAATTTATTAAATAAAAAGTATAGTAAAGAAATTTCTTACAAATTATGCTTTAATTTGTCCTATATAGATACAATTTTAAACACATTAAATCTTACTGAAGTTGAAATTCTAAGGGAGAATAATCTTACAGATTCTTTAGGACTCTTTAGTGGTTTCTTCCCTGAATGTATTCCTGCTCTTACAGTTTCAGAAAAAAAGAAATAATGGAAAACTTAGATATAGTACATATTCCTATTTTAAAAAATGAGATAATAAATTATTTTGATACCACAGAAAAGAATCTATTTTTAGATTGTACTGCTGGAGAAGGTGGTCATACATATGAAATTTTAAATCATTTTCCTTTTTCTAAATTATTTTTATTAGATCGCGATCCTGATCTTTTAGATAGAGCTAAAAGAAGAAATATTGAAAATATTGATAGAATTTTACCATATAATATTAATTTTTCAGATTTTTCATCAGAAAAATTATCAGAAAATAACATAAAAGGTATAGATGGGATTTTATTAGATTTTGGAATTTCCATGTACCACATTAAAAAATCCAAAAGAGGATTTACTTTTTCAGGTAATGAAGAATTAGACATGAGGCTTTCCCCGGACTCCAAGAAAACAGCTAGTGATGTACTAAACTATAGCAAAGAAGATGATCTATTTAGAATTTTTTATGATTTGGGAGAAGAAAATTGGTCAAAAAAAATTGCAAATGCAGTGGTAAATCATAGACGCAAAAATCCTTTTAGAACAAATAGAGACATTGCAGAATTGGTAGAACAGGTGATTCCACGGAAATTCTGGCCTCCGAAGGTTCATCCTGCCTTTCGAATATTTCAAGCCTTAAGAATAGAGGTAAATGATGAATTGAGTCATATTGAAAAAGGTTTGAATAATCTAATACCACTCTTAAATATAGGGGGAATAATTTGTTGTATTTCTTTTCACTCTCTTGAAGATAGGATTGTAAAGAATATTTTTAAGAAACATAAAGAAGAAAAAGTGGTTGAGATTCTAACCAAAAAGCCGATTTTACCAAGTGATGAAGAAATATTAATAAATTCTGCATCGAGATCTGCTAAATTAAGGGTAGCAAAAAAAATATAAGAGGAAGAAATGAAAGATAGTTTTTTAACACTCATCAAGGCTATATTTACAATCTCTTTTCCTATATTTATTATCTATTTTTTGGTATGGCAAAGCATATCATTTGCAAATCTAAGTAGAGAAGTTAAAAAACTTTCTCAAAAAAAAGAAGATCTATATAAAAAAAATCATGATCTTAAGTCTAGAATTGCAAGTTCAAGTAGTATTGAAAGAATAGATACCTTATATAAAAAGAATAACAAACTAACATCAACTTACTCCGGTAATAAAATAGTCACACTTACCCTTCCTAAAGATAAATTTTCTGAAAATAAAAATTTATCTAAATAATTTATATATTCCTTACAAATATATATATTAATTTAATTTATAAAAAATAAAATTTTAAGATAATAAAAAAAATGAATTTCAATCGACTTATTAAAAAATTTCCAGAACTTTCCTTGGTAAAAGGAGAAATGTTCTATGAAATTGATTATATAGAATCTGACTCCAGAAAAACAAAAACCAATGATATTTATTGCCTTTATGATATCCATCTAAATTCTGCTATCGAATATTTGAATAAATCTTTAGAGAATAATTGTACCTACTTGTATTTGAGTGAGAAATCTTATAATCTTTTAAAAGATAAGTTAGATAATAAACAGAATATTACGACAATTATGGTTTCAAAATCAGATCCGGCAGAAATGCATGGATATATAGCCTCGTACTTATTGGGAGATCCATCTAAAAAAATGGAGGTAATAGCAGTAACTGGTACGAATGGTAAGACAACAACAACGGCTGTTTTATTTGAAATATTCTCTAAGTTAGGTTTAAAATCAGGTTTAATTGGTACCTTACACATTAAATATAATAATATAATTTATGAATCTGGTTATACCACTCCAGATCCCTCTACTCTACAATTTCACTTAAGTAAAATGGCATCTTCTGGAGTAAAATATGTTTTCTTGGAAGCTAGTTCTCATGGATTAAAATTGGGAAGATTAAATGGATGTCAATTTAAAGGTGCACTTTTTACAAATTTAACTCCCGATCATCAAGATTTCCATAAAGATATGGATGATTATTTGAAAAGTAAATTTATATTGTTTAACTTACTTCAAAACTCAAAAGTTAAAAATAAAGTAGCTGTTATTTCAATAGATTCTCCCGGATCAGAAAAAATGTACGACCTTATAAAAAACTCCAATCCTAATTATAGTTGTACTACATTTGGTAAAAATGGAGATTTTAAATCTGAAGATCCGGAATTAAAAATTAATAAAACAATTTATAATGTTCAACAGGGTGAAAATAGTATAAAAATAGAAACTAAATTATTAGGGAATTTTAATTTCATTAATACGGGCTTGGCATATACCTTAACAACAACACTCTTGCCTACAAAAAAAGAGGAAATTGTAAAAGTAATCAGTGAAGTACAACCAATTCAAGGAAGATTTGAAATCATATATTCAGAAAATAATGAAAAAATTGGTATAGTTGACTATGCACATACTCCTGATGCCCTTCAAAATATTTTATATAGCATAAAAGAGATTCCGCACAGTGAAATAATAACTGTATTTGGTTGCGGAGGTGATCGTGATAAGAAAAAAAGACCACTGATGGGAATGATTGCCTGTAAACTGTCTGACAGGGTCATTCTTACATCCGATAATCCTAGAACAGAAGATCCACTTTCAATTATAAAAGAAATTGAAAGTGGTATAGTAAATTCTTATACCAATTATTCAATTGAAGTTGATCGAAAAAAAGCGATTCAAATAGCAACAAATTTACTCCCTAAAAATGGATTTTTATTAGTTGCGGGCAAGGGGCATGAAAATTATCAAATACTTGGAACTACAAAAACTCCTTTTAGCGATTTGGAGGAATTAAAAAATGCTTTCCATGTTTAAAATAATAGAATAGGCAGATTAGAATGTTTCAATTACTTTATGACTTTTATGGAGAGGAACCCGGTTGGTTTCGTATTTTTAATTATGTAACATTTCGTGCTCTCATGGCAGGCCTAACTTCTATGTTTTTTAGTTTTTATTTTGGAAAGAGAATTATTAATTTTTTATATAAATTAAAATTCAAAGAAACAGTTCGTACTGATGGTCCAAAATCCCACGAAACAAAATCAGGAACACCTACAATGGGTGGATTGATGATAATTACTTCATTGCTATTATCATCAATATTATGGGGAAATTTAAAGAATTATAATTTTTTATTACTTTGTGGCTGTGCTTTATCATTCTCAATACTTGGTTTTAGAGATGACTATGAGAAAGCTATTTTAAAAGTTAAAGGTGGTATGAGAAGTAGAACTAAATTTCTTATCACAATATTTTTGGGAATTGTATTGACATACATTTATTTTTATATCACAGGGTCTATTCCCGGAAGAGATAATAAGGGAATCCAATTTGAATTAACTGACCTTTTTGTTCCTTTTATAAAGGGACCTATTTTAGATTTAGGTATTTTCATGCTTCCATTTTCAGTATTTATAATTATAGGAAGCTCTCATGCTGTAAATCTAACGGATGGATTAGATGGGCTCGCCGGAGGAACTGTAGCTATAGCTACATCTACATTGGGTGTAATTTCTTATGTATCTGGAACACCAGTCGCCGCAAATTATTTGAATATTCCCTACTTACCCGGTGCACATGAATATTCTGTATTTCTTTCTGCATTAACGGGATCCCTATTAGGATTTTTATGGTTCAATGCACATCCTGCAGAAGTATTTATGGGTGATACAGGATCATTATTTTTAGGAGCAACTCTGGGTATGGTAGCAATAATGCTGAAAAAAGAAATGAGTCTTCCTATTCTAGGGGGAATATTTGTTATGGAAGCACTAAGCGTGATACTTCAAGTTGGGTCATTTCGATTGAGATCAAAAAGAATCTTTAAGATGGCACCTATTCATCATCATTTTGAATTGGATGGGCTTAAGGAAACTAAAATAGTCCTTCGTTTTTATATAATAGGAATTATTTTAGCATTAATTACACTTTCATCACTAAAAATTCAATGAAATCGAAAAACAATAATGAAGGATATTTTTTTTCAATAGGATCTAATTTTATTGATTTACCTGCTCTTTATTCTATAATCATATTACAATTTATTGGGCTTGCTATTTTATTTTCAGCTTCAACTGTTACATCTCTAAGAGAATTTAATGACCCCTATATGCTTCTAAAAAAGCAGTCATTATGGGCTGGTATATCTTTGATTGTTTTCTTTATTTTACTTAATATTCCATATAATCTATTAAAAAAGTTAGCATTATATACAATATTATTTTCTATTTTTTTATTAATATTAGTTTTT
The DNA here is from genome assembly GCA_947458405.1 of Leptospiraceae bacterium. Taxonomy (GTDB): domain Bacteria; phylum Spirochaetota; class Leptospiria; order Leptospirales; family Leptospiraceae; genus JACKPB01. Next base: position 25,398 of record CANGZW010000008.1, on the reverse strand, counting down.
GTTCCCGGACTTGGAAGATCAGTTGATACCCATTATGGAAGAAATTTTAATCGATGGGTAAATCTTGGTTTTATTCAATTCCAACCTTCAGAATTTGCAAAGATATCTATAATGGTTTACGTATCACATATATTAGTCAGGTATAGAGCAACTGAAAATAAAGAATTAAAATTTTTTCTTCCTCCTGCAATTTTAATATCAATAGTAGTTGCTCTAATTATTTTTGAACCGGCTTATGGTACTTCTGTTGAAATCATTTTACTAATAGGACTCTTATTTTTTTTAGATGGATTTCCTATAGGAAAATTAATAATATTCTTCTTTGCAATTACCCCTCTACTGATAATGCTTATTTTTAGTGTTGGCTATAGAAAAAAAAGAATTGATGTTTGGTTGAATCCATACAAATACAGGTTTGATGAGGGTCATCAATCTGTATCATCTTTTCGATCATTTATGGAAGGAGGATTTTTTGGTAATCCACTTTCTACAGGGTATTCTCATAGATATTTAACTTATAGTCATACAGACTTTGTATTGGCAACTTTTGTGGAAGACTATGGTTTACTTGGATTTTTTATACTTACAGGATTATTTTTTTTTCTATTATTACGTTTTACACTTTTATTACGCAGAGTCTCTGATCCATTTGGTTTCTTATTAGGTGCAGGATTACTTAGTGTAATAGCAGTTCAATTACTTGTGAATATGTATGTAGTCACTGGAATCTTTCCTATTACAGGAATAAGTCTTCCCTTTCTTAGTTACGGTGGATCATCTTTATTGACTATAATGATCTCCCTGGGAATTTTGTTAAATATAACTAAGTCGGAGAATTTATCTTGATTAAAAATGTTATAATTGCCGCTGGTGGTACAGGTGGACACATATCACCTGGTATTGCTATTGCAGAGTATCTTCATATATTTAAAAATAATTATAATATTGAAAATATATATATTCATTCTTTAATTAGAAATTTAGATAACCCTGATTTAAGAGATTCTCCTGTGCCAATTTTGTGGCATGATATTCCTCAGTTTAATTTAAAATCTATAATATTATTTTATAAATATATTTATTATTTTTTAAAAACTTTTGCAGAATTTAAAAACAAAAAAATAGACTGCGTAATTGCAATGGGAGGATATTCTTGTATTCCCTCTCTTTTGTATGCAATATTGTTTAGAAAAAAAATATTTCTTTGTGAACAAAATAGAATAATAGGTAAAGTTGTTAGATCAATTAAAAAGTTTGCAACAAAAATAGCCTTTAGTTTTGAACCATTAGATCATGATTTAAATAGTAATACAATAGAAAGTAAAATATTAGGAAATCCTATAAGAGTAAAAGTTTATCCCAATCAAAAAGAAGTTCAAATTAAAAATAAACAACTTTCAAAAAGGGATAAAATCAATGCTCTTGTAATGGGTGGTAGTCAGGGTGCAAGACAGATTAATAATATTTTATTATCTGCTTTAGAAAATACAGAAATTATAAAAAATTATAATTTTAGATTACTTTCAGGAACAAATCTTTATGATGAAACCATGCAAAAATCCAAGAATCCTGTAGATATAATTTCATATTCAAATGATATGAAATCACATTATGAATGGGCAAATATAGTTATTGCAAGATCTGGGGCAGGAGTAATCTCTGAATGTGTCTTACATTCTCTTCCTGTAATACTAATACCTTATCCCTTTGCCGCTGATAATCATCAGGCTGAAAATGCTAAATATTGTGAAGATAATTATGGTTTTAAAGTCCTTTACCAAAATGATGAAGACACAACTGCTATCATCAAAATTCTTTTAGAGTTTTCTAAGGATAAAACAATCTTGGAAAATCTTGCCCAAAAATCCTTATCAGGTGCTAAACCAAACGCAACAAGGGATACCGTGGATTTTTTCTTTGGAACTGAATAGTAATTATTTAAAAAATAAATCTGGATTTTTAATCGGTGCTGGGGGATCGGGTATGTCATCACTCGGTCATATATTACTTGATTTTGGAATAGAATTATATGGATTCGATATAAAAAAAAATTCGGCAATTATAAATTTAGAAAATAAGGGATTTAAATTTATTGGTGATTTACAAGATTTAAATAGTATTGACTTTGCTGTATTTTCAAGTGCAATTGATAAGAATAATAATGAATATTATCAGTTTTTTCAAAAAAAAGGCACTCCCCTATTTCATAGATCACAAATAATGCATGCAATTTTTAATTCTAAAAAATCCATATCTGTTGCTGGATCTCATGGTAAAACAAGTACTACAACTATGATAGCTCAAATATTACTCCAGAGTAATTTGAATCCTTCAATTATGATAGGTGGAGAAACATCTCTATTACAAGGAATTGGGGGTAGATATGATAGTGGGAATTGGGGAGTATATGAAAGTGATGAATCTGATGGTACTTTTTTAAATCATCATGCAGATATAAAAGTATTAACTAATATTGATAATGACCATTTAGATTTTTATAAGTCATCTGAGTCTTTAAGCATGGCTTTTCAAAAATATTTATTTGATTCCATAAATAGCGTAATAATTGCCTGCTTGGATGATCCTGGAATTATTGAAATCTTTAAAGATATAAATTATTCTAAAAAATTTATCCTATATTCTAACAAACAAATAAATGAAAATCAAATTTCATATACTATAAATAATAATATATTAAACTTTAATAAAAATAATTTAAATTATAGTGTTTCAATACCAATACATGGAGATCATTTTTTGAAAAATGCTCTAGCATCAATTTTAACCTGTGAAATTGTTGGAATTCCAATTGAATCCTCTATTAAAATTTTAAATAATTTTAACGGCGTAAAAAGAAGAATGGAGTTTAAAGGAGAGTCCAAAGGAATTCTGCTTTATGACGACTATGGTCATCATCCAACTGAAATAAAAGTTGTAACTGAAACATTAAATAAGATAAAAAATAATAATGCAAGATCTATCGTTGTATTTCAACCCCATCGTTATACAAGAACTAGAGATCACTATATGGAATTTGGTGAGAGTTTATCTAATTGTGATTATATTTTTCTCCTTCCAATATATTCTGCAGGGGAAATCCCAATACCCGGGATTAATTCTGAATTAATAACTAAAAGTCTATCTACTAATTTCCAATTACTATCTGGTGAATTGGAAAGAGATTGTATATTCTTAAAAAATTTTATTAGACGAGATGATGTTATTTTAACATTAGGAGCTGGAAATGTTTATGAATGGGGAGAATTTCTTTTAAAATTAGTTTGATAATTTTAATCTCCAAAAAATAATGGCTTAACGAAGGTTTTTTCTTCGCTTGGGGCCTGTAGCTCAGCTGGTTAGAGCACACGCTTGATAAGCGTGGGGTCATAAGTTCAAATCTTATCAGGCCCAGAAAAAATATGGGGCTTTAGCTCAGCTGGGAGAGCATCTGCTTTGCAAGCAGAGGGTCATCGGTTCGATCCCGATAAGCTCCATTAATTTTTTTCTTGTATTTCCCCCATACCTCCTTTTTGTTTAAATTATTGAAATTTCCGATCATTACAATCTTTCTTCTATATTTTGGAATTTTATTTTCGATATATTCAAAAAATCCTAAGCATATAAACGGAATTTATCCATCTTTAGAATTTCAGACATTTAGTTTTATCTATGAAAAAGAAAAGAGAGCCGGTCAGGAAGAATTATTAATCCGACCTTTTTATACTTCCTATCATGATAAATTAACCAACTCTCAATTTAAATCATCCTTTTATCCGCTTTATTATTCAGAGAATACTGACAAATGGAGAAAGTGGAGCTTTCTTTTTATATTTGGAGGGGATTCAGTTTTACATGAAGATATTGGTAAAGATGAGGATCTTACATTAAGCCCTTTATTTATTTGGGGAAAAGGTGATACAGATAGAGAAAAATATTTTTCAGTATTTCCATTCTATGGAAATATAAGAAATAAATTGAGTTGGAGTAATATTAGTTTTGTAATGTTTCCACTTTATACACGCTGGGAATATAAAGAATTTCAAGCGCAAAGTATTCTCTGGCCTTTGACTGTTTGGGGTAGCACAGATATTAGAAAAGAGTATCGGATTGTTCCTTTATTTTCACATAAATCGCATTCAGGAAAGTATGACCACAATAGTTTATTATGGCCGCTAATATCTTGGGGTGTAGATAACTTAGATAAAAAAGAACCTTCTTCATATTCATTTGTTTGGTTGTTGTACAGTAAAAAAGAATCTTACTATGGGAATATGTATAGTCTCGGAATTCTTCCGGTAATTGGATCTATTAGCTTATTCAGTTATGGGTATGACAAAAGAACAACAGAAGTTGATTATACTGCCCTCTTCTTTTTATTTCAATATGGATATAGTAATGATAAAGATTACAGAAAAAAGGTATTTTTTCCTTTTTATGGTTATTCTCGATTTGCAAACAAGGAATTTGAATTTATAACTCCATTTATTTATAGAATGGAAACGGATTCTTATAATATAAAATCTAATAATTTTTATTTTGTCCCATTTTTTCATTATAATAGGGAATATTTTGTAAAAGAAGAAAGAACGGATCTATACTACAAATTTTGGCCTTTGGTAAAATGGCATAAAGATCATGAAGGTACGTTATCTTGGAATTTACTTACCTTTTATCCAGTTAGGTCAGAAACTGCTGAAAAAGTGTGGGATCCTATTTTTTCTTTAATTGAGTATAGAAATCAGTCAAATGGAGAAAAAAAATTTTCCATGCTATTAAGATTATACAATCAAAAGTGGAGTGAAAATGATTTTGAATGGAATATTCCATTATTAATGGATTATTCATCTTCAACAGAGACAGAAAAGTTTAGACTATTTTATGGTCTATTAGGATATGAAAAAAAAGAAGAGAAGAAATACTTGCAACTTTTTTGGTTTTTAAAACTCTAATGAATATGTTTTCATTTTTAAAAAACTTAATTACAGAATCAATTTATGGGGCGGGTTATAGCTTAATTCTATTATTTAATACTGTACTACATTTTAGATCTATTTTTTTTAAGCACAATGAAATCGTGCATCAGATGTACATCGCAGGAATTTCAAGTTTATTTGTTGTTTCTATCGTTGCTATTTTTACTGGAATGATTATGGGTTTAAATGCGGGTCTTGGATTAAAAGATTTTGGTGCAGAGGGTCAAATTGGGTTACTACTAACAATTACACTCACTAGAGAAATGAGTCCATTTATGACCGCCCTAATTCTTTCTGCTTCTGTTGGCTCTGCTATTGCCGCTGAAATTGGAACTATGAAGGTTTCAGAAGAAATTGATGCACTTGAAGTGATGTCAATTGATCCTGTCCGATACCTGGTAATGCCTAGAGTATTGGGATTTAGCTTTATGGTTCCAGTGCTATGTGTATATTCTACCATTTTAGGAATAGTCGGAGGAGCTGTTGTGGGTCATTTTCAGTTAGGTGTAGATTATCAGGTTTATTTTAATGATGTTAAGGGAAGAATTGCTTCCACGGCTGGACTGAAAGATTTGTATGTCGGACTTTTTAAAGGATTTGTGTTTGGAGTAATTGTCTCCACTATCTCCTGCTCCCATGGTTTGAGGGCTACAAATGGTGCCCTGGGAGTCGGCCGTGCCACGAGAGAATCTGTGGTCATTTCTTTCTTGGTTGTTATCTTTTTTGGTTATGTTTTAACTGCATTTTTCTACAGGTAATAAAATGGATGATAATAAAATAATCGAAATGATTTCCGTTCACAAAACTTTCGGAAAAAGAAAAATTTTAAAAGGGATGAACCTTACTGTAAAAAAGGGGGAGACAATGGTAATACTCGGTCCTTCCGGTACAGGGAAATCAGTATCCTTAAAACACATTACAGGATTATCCATTCCCGATGAAGGTGATTGTAAGATATTTGGTGAATCTATTTCTTTTTCAAAAGAAAAAATTAGAAAACAGATCAGGGCAAGAATGGGTGTACTTTTTCAATCGGGGGCACTTATCAATTGGCTCAGTGTATATGAAAATGTAGCCCTTCCTTTAAGAGAACATAAACTAGCACATGGTAAAGAGCTGGATGATATAGTAATGGAGAAACTTCGTTGGTTGGACTTGGTTCAAGCCAAAGATAATCTCCCCGGAGATATTAGTGGGGGGATGAAAAAAAGAGCAGGTATTGCTAGGGCACTCACTACAAATCCAGAAATATTATTGTACGATGAACCTACTTCTGGCTTAGATCCTGTTATGTCGAATGTGTTTAATGAACTAATATTAAGATTACAGCGAGAATTAAAAGTAACCAGTGTAGTTGTAACACATGATATGCAAAGTGCTTATATGATTGCTGATAGAATTAGCTTTATTTATGAAGGGGAGGTAATTTTTTGTGGTACACCTGAGCAAATTAGAGAATCCAAAAATTCAATTGTAATGCAGTTTATCCATGGAAGTACAAAAGGTCCAATGATATTGGACCATTCAGAAAAGAAGTAATTAAAAATTTGAATTAGGTAAATAAGCCTTCAATCGATAAATATCTTTCTCCTGTGTCGTAACAAAATGTTAATACTTTTTCCCCTGCTTTAAACTCCCCTACTTTTTTACTTACTGCCGCTAAAGATGCACCACTAGACACTCCAATAAACATCCCCTCTTCTTTTGCAGATTTGACTGCATATTCAAAGGCTTCCTCTTTGGTAATCTGTATGACACCATCTAAGTAATTAGTATGTAAATTTTTAGGTATAAAACCTGCTCCAATACCTTGAATGGGGTGTGGACCGGGTTTAGGTGGTTCTCCTGCTAAAGTAGCTGTTATAACGGGTGAAAGTGCGGGTTCAACAGCAAAAACTTTAATGTTAGGAAATTTTTCTTTTAAAACTTTTGCTACACCGGTAATATGTCCACCAGTTCCTACTCCAGTAATTAAGTAATCTATTCCATTAGGAAAATCATTTAGTATCTCTTGAGCTGTAGTACGAATATGTACTTCAATATTTGATTCATTATCAAATTGACTGGGCATCCATGCATTTTTTCTTTCACTAACCATTTGTTTTGCTTTTTCGATGGCACCGGGCATTCCCTTTTCTCTTGGTGTTAGTTCAAAAGTAGCGCCATAGGCACTCATTAATCTTCTTCTTTCAATACTCATGGATTCAGGCATAACTAAAATTATTGGATAACCCTTAACTGCCGCAACCATTGCTAAGCCAACTCCCGTATTACCACTAGTTGGCTCTATAATAATACTATCTTTATTCAAAAGACCTTTTTTTTCAGCATCTTCTATCATTGATAGAGCAATTCTATCTTTAATACTTCCCCCGGGATTTGCCTTTTCTAGTTTTATATAGACTTCAGCCTGTGTTTTATATAAATTATTTATTTTTACATGGGGAGTGTTGCCAATAGTCTCTAAAATATTCTTTGCTATCATTGTATTTTTTCCTATAATCCTTTATAAATTATACGATTTAATCAGTTTGGTTTTCTGGGAAGTATTTTTTGAGAATTGGAAGGATTGAAATTAGAAGTATGGCTGAAATCATACTTATAATACCTAAAAACAAAAATAATTCTTGAATACTCATCCATCTAGAATATGCACCGGAAAACCACCCCGAAATATAATGGGAAATAGCATTAGACATAAACCAAACACCCATAAGGGAAGATGCAAATCTAGAGGGAGCAAGCCTACTTACTGTCGAGAGTCCAACAGGAGAAACACAAAGTTCACCCATTGTCAAAAGAAAATAATATCCAAATAAGAGAGTGATACCTGTTTTAGAATCCCCATTTTGAATTAGTAATATTAAATAGGAAAATCCTAATAAAATAAATCCTATTGCAAATTTTAGAGGAACGGATGGTTCCAATTTATTCTGTGACAATTTTTGCCAAATATATGCAAATATAGGAGCTAATATTAAAATCAAAAAGCCATTGATAGATTGAAAAGTTGAGGTAGGAATTTCAAATCCAAATAGGGTTCTATCCACATTTCTTTCGGTAAATAAATTTACAGATGTTCCCATTTGTTCATAAGGAACCCAAAAAAATATACTCATAACTGCCAGAAAAAAAAGAAGATATACCTTATTCCGCTCTAATTTAGAAAGTTTTTCCTTTTCTAATTTTTCTTTATTATCAGAATATTTATTAATTATAAAAAAAGAGGAATCAATTTTTTTTACTCCAATACTAAAAACCAGTAATCCCAAAAACATACCAATCCCTGCCAGAGAAAATCCATAATGCCAACCATATATTTCTCCTATGTAACCACAAAACAATGGTCCCAAAGAACCACCTATGTTAATACCCATATAAAAAATAGTAAATGCAGAATCTCTTAATCCTTCTTTTGTGTCATACAGATTTCCGAGAAGTGTTGATATATTTGGTTTAAAAAAACCATTTCCCAATATTAAAAAAAGTAATCCTAAATAAAAAGTATTAAGGGAATCGAGTGCCAATGTGAGATGACCTATCATCATTAAGACTCCTCCCAAAAGAATTGCAACTTTTTTTCCTATAAACCTATCCGAAATATATCCTCCCAAGATGGGAGTGAGATAAACTAATCCAGTATATGTTCCATATACAACACCGGCTGAATAATCCGTAAAATTTAAATGCTTTACTAAATAAAGAACAAGTAATGCCCGCATTCCATAATAACTAAATCTTTCCCACATTTCTGTGAAAAAAAGGATTGGTAATGCAGGATGATGTTTAGAGGAGTTATTTACTTCAATCGGGATGTCCAAAGCGGCTCATTAATTCCTGAAATTGAATTTGCATATCTTGCAGAAACAAATAAAAAATCTGATAATCTATTTATATATATTAATGTTTGAGAATATAATTCAGTATCATTTGAATTTGCCTGAACCATAATTCTTTCCAATCTTCTGCAAATTGTCCTTGATACATGTAAGAGAGATGCAGTTTTAGATCCTCCCGGTAAAATGAATGATTTCAAAGGAACTAATTTTTCTTCTAAAGTGTCAATTGATTTTTCGATGTGTTCAATATCCATTAGAGATATTGCAGATTGATTACTGTCTTCTTTTTTGTATCCAGCCAATTCTGACCCAATTTCAAATAAGAGATTTTGGATTAGATTTATTTCATTTTTCAGGAATTCATCATTATCTAAAAATGAGAGTACTAGTCCCAAATTACTGTTTAATTCATCACAAGTACCATACATTTCTACTTTGATATCAGATTTCAAAACCCGTCCACCTTTAGCTAATGATGTATGACCGGTGTCCCCAGTTTTAGTATATATTTTCATTCTTATTTAATTATCCATTTTTTTTAATGTTTTATAAATCATATAATTTGATATTATAATTCTACAGTAATCTCGAGACTCTTTATTGGGAAGTTCTTCTAGAAAATGGTTGAAATCACCTTTATAATGATTTCGTTTCCATTTTCTTAAATTTCCGGGTCCCCCATTGTATGCAATTGATGCCCAGGTTAATTTATTTCCATTATCCTTAAGAAGATCTGCCAGAAATTTCGCTCCAAATTGTATCGAAACTTCTGGATCATGAAGAGAATAGTTTGTCACATTTAATCTTGATGCTAAAAATTTTCCTGTGGAGGGCATCACTTGCATCAATCCTCTAGCGTTGGCAGGAGAAATAGCATTTTCCCTAAAAAAGGATTCCTGACGCATAATTGCATATACCACTTCTTCTTCAATTCCAAATCTATCTGCATTCTTTTTTACAAGGGCCCGGTGGGGTCGTGGATACAATCGATTGGTTAGATCTTTCGGTATTAAAATTGGATCATCAGGTATTTGATATAACTTCATTAATATTCTTGTGTAATACAAAGAGAGGTAATAATTTTTACTGACATCCCCTATTCCTACTAAAAGTTCATGCTTTTCTCTTTCTGATAATTTGGAAACTTTGAAGTAAAGCTCGGCAAGCATCATTCCTTCTTTATGATTTCCTAACTTAAAATAATCTGCTGAAGTTGATAATATTGGATTGGAATTTACTTTTTCAACTGACTGGCTTAATTTTGCGGCTAAATCAATAGCATTCTTACTGAAAGCAAAGCTTAAATTTTGTCCACCAAGGAGGGCTACAAAGTCTAGATTGTGTTTTACAGATATGAATTTCAAGAGTGATTCTCTATTTGATAAGTAATTATTAGGGTGAGACAATGCACTCAATTCACTTTTAAACTCTTCGGAAATAACAGTAGCATAGTATGAACCGGGGCAATATGTATAAAAATCTGCTAGAATCTCTTTTAATTTTTCTTTTTCATTAGCAAATCTTAAATATCTAAGATACCAATAGACTAGTCTACCTTTTACACTTACATTTGGTATCTCATTCATTGCTTTTTCCCAATAACGCAATGGAGCATAGGATACTGAATTACTGTTAGTCTCTGCTAAATAGTCAATAAGCATATCTTGGTAGGTGAGGTCATAAGGATTTAGGGATAAATATTTAATTCTATAATTTATTTTCTTTTCTTCATCATCCCAAGCATCATAAATTCGGCTATAATTCTTATATACAAGTGCTATATCAGATTTTTGCAAAAATTCATTTTGTATTGCATAAGCCAAGGTTAAATCTTTTGAATTGATAAGATTTTCAGAAATATTGGCTAGATATTGTTGCTCCGTAATTATAATGAGGTTGTTAGCTCTTAAAAATGGTAGGGTATTTTTTGGAGAATTTTTCAAAAAGTAATTGGATATATTTTTTATTACTTTTACATCTTGTAATACGATTGAAGAATTAATTATATTTTTTTGTATTAAATTTTTTAGCTCTTCTTTGTTTAAAACATTTAAAGTGTGTGACAATTCATTTAGAGGCAATTCTAAGTAAAATTCATTTCCATTTATTTTTTTTAGTTCAAGAAAGGCCTCTCTTTTAAGTTCGATATTATTTTCATCTTCTAGTATTTGAAAAAGTAGAGTAATTGCTTTTTTTGATTCATTGCTCTTGTAGAGAGAGATTGCATGATATAGTTTAACTCTATCAGTATAGACAATGTGCTTGTCGTTATCTTTTAGATCGGAAATCTTTTGATTAATTTTTTGAAAAGCCCCTGCATCTAAAATTAATTTACATAATTCCTCAAAGGCTTCAATAAAAATAGGATCTGCCTCATGGGGAATTTTTTCGAGAAATTGGACTTTTTCAGCATAATTTAATAGTTTTTTGTGTGATAATTCATGATAAAATTTCCAATAAGACAATCTAATGATAGCTTTGTCAAATGAAATACTTGAAGACAATATTGTGTTTATCTCATCCCTATCAATTTTTTCTGGAATGGATCCAGCAAGAATACTATATAAGAGTTTTAAGATATATTCTTTGTTTGGTCTGGAATGTTCTTCCTGGTAACGAACTAAAGCATATGCCTCGGTTTGTGTAACTCTTGGTTTTTGGGAAAAATTTCTATTAATTTTTTTCCAACTCATTGATTTTATATCATGGATTACCTCATCGTCCCCTGTGATTGTGTGATTGGTCAGAATGATGGAGAAAAGGATTATTACCAAAAAATAGATTGATTTTGGGAAAAATTTTTTAATTTTATTTGTACTCAATTTTTTTAAAAAAAAAGTAGATTTCTTGTTTTTATTGATGATTGGAAAGAATTTCAAAGGAACCAACCAAAAAATTGTATCCTATAAACCTCATATTTAATATCTATTGTTTGATGTATAATAGTTTTCATTTTAGAGAGGAATTTAATAAGTTTTTATGGTTATAGAATGGGAAGAAATTTTCTTATCAGCAGAACCTGTCTCCAGTGTGGAACCATCCTCACCACAAACTCCCCAGATCTCTAAATTATCAACAAAAGATGAAGAATTTTCTACACTCAAATCTAACCTCCAACAGTCTCTTGAACCTATTTGGGACTTTAAATTTTACCTGGAAGAATTTTTAGAAACAGACCTCTTAGGTAAAATACATTTATCTTCAGGAATAGATCTACCTTTAATGGACACAATGTCAACATCTATCCTTTCCAATAGAATCGAAGATATTATTAAATATTATGAGCGAAATTTTAAAAAAGATGATGAGGTTTTATTTTGGATAATTTACATTTTTTTGAAGAATAAAAAGATAACTGAAACTTTAAATTTTATTCAAATATATCACTCCAATGTAAGTCTTCCCCTGGAATTAGAAATATTTTTAATTTTGGGTGGAGTCTATTCCACAAAACTACCTAATATAATTCTTTCCGGAAATGAAGAGAATCTAATAAATATTATTTATAAGTATAAATTTTTAGAAATATCTAAATCTGAGAAAAATACATTGTATGATGCTGTTCTTTCTGGAAATTATCCTAATTTTTTAGGAATTGTATTTCAAATATTTAATGAAACCTATAAAGGTATTAGAAATATATATCCCATTTTTGAAGTTATCCTTTCACAATTTGAAAAATATTCAATAGAAGAAAAAAAAGAATTTTTAGAGTCGTACAAAGAAACTGGAAATTACTTCACTATTTTTAAAATTTATAAAAAAATATATAATAAGAAAGAAATTGTAGAATGGATAAGTAAAATTAAATATTATAATGGAAAAAATATTAAAATTCGAAAGAAAATGGATAACGCATCAAATTTTAATATTATAAATGAAGTTAATACTCCAGGGAATGATGAGCTTATCTATCTTCTTACACCATTCGAGATTATTGAAATTTTAAAAAATCCTGCTATGGAGACAAATTATAAAAATAAAGTATTTTCAATGTATGAAAAAAATTCTTTTTCGTACTTTACAAATTTAAATATTGCAATACTGTATTTTTATTTAAAGGATTATAGTAAGTTTTTATTATATTTAGAAAGATCCGGTTCTTTAAAAAACATGTCAGAGATACTTTTTTTAAAATCAATTTGTTTTTTAGAGGTTGGGTATCACTTTGAAGCAAAAAAAATCCTGACTGTTCTCAATTCTAAATTTCCAAATAATAAAGAAGTGGAAGAAAAACTAAAAAGAATATCTTAAATTTTAATTAAATCGTTAGCTATATTTATTTGCAATAAAGTTAATCAATCATTAAACCTTTATTTAAATTTATAAAAAATATCAGGGAATAAGATCGTAATTTCTCAAACAAATCCAAATTGTAATTAAATTTTCATTTTTATCAAGAATATCTAAACAATAATCTTCATTCCAATTTAAAGATTTAAGAATGGGTGAGAGGGTAATGGAGATAAATTTTTCGGAAAGATCTTCTTCTTGTTTTCTAAAATTCCAACTTAAATCTTTCTTAGCTGGAATGATAGTGTAGGAAAATGGAATTGTATATTCTTCTAGAGTGCAATCCCATGTAAAATCAATTTTGAAGAAGTCCTTGTAATTAAATGATGAAGTAATCAATGATTTTCTGGGAAACTGTTTCTCGCTACTATCATAACTACTAGTTAATTCCAAATTGGAAGAATTTAGGTATAGACTATAAATTTGTTTGTACTTTTTTGAAAATTCACTGGAGATTTTATTGGTTATATTGTCTAACGATAGATCATTATTTAAATTTGATAAATCTCTTTTTTGATTTTTAAGAAATTTTTCTAAAGAAGAAGATACATTTTTTTGAAATCCATATTGAATGGCTCCTTTACTTTTGTTCTTCTTGGTATCCAAAATTAAGTCTCCCTGGAAATATGTAATAAAAAAAATACTTTAAGAATTGATAATTCTCTTGATTTATACATAGATGCTAGTTCTGAACTGAGATTAAAATAATCTTCTATTTTTATAATACTATACCCATCAAACCATAATTCAAGTATTTTTTTTATTTGTTTATCTTTTAGTAAATTTATTTTAGATTTAATTAACAATCCATCATAATTGTATCTTAGATAAGTTCATAAATTAAGTGATGTATTGTTGTACTCGAACTGAATTCATATATAGATATGCTAAATTTAATAGATAAACCTTTAAAAATAGAATGACTTCTTCTAAAAATAACAAATTTCAGAAATTGTATGACAGATATTATCCATTAAATTATATTTAAAAATTCTTATTTATTAAAGTTTGTAAAATACTTTATAATATCCTGGAAAATCTTCTACGAATATCAATTAAATTAGATAAATATTATTAAGAAGTAGTATTTCATTTATATTTTAAATTACCAGTAAATAAATTTGGTTGCTGATACTATTTTTGGGTTCTATGTACTTTAATTTTTTTTTCCCTTTTGCCTTTAGTTTCTCTCAAAATATATTCTATATAGTAACAAAAAATAATCCATAATTGAATTTATGTTTCAATTATGGATTATTTAAAAAAAAATATTAAATTTTATGATATTAAATATTTTTATATTTTTCTCTAATCTCTCTTTTTCCTCTATGAATATGGCCTACAACTGTATTGTAATTTAGATTTAATATCTCACAAATTTTTGAGAGATTCATTTTTTTCTCCCACCATAAAATCATAACATCTTTTCTATTTTGATTTATCATATTTTTAATAACTTCATCCACAAAGTTGGAAAGTTCATTTAAATTGGACTCTATTTTTATCTCTTGGGATTCTTTGTTTCTTTGAATCAATTCCTGAAAAGCTAAATCTGAATAGTTGTACAAAATCTCATTGTATTTATATTTGGAAATTTTTTCATATTTATTATAAATCTTTATTTTTATATTTTTATAAATTCCTCCCAAAAAACTTTCATAATTTGAAGAATCTTTCTCTGAATCTATAAGCCCCAATAATTTGACATTTGTGATTGCAACAGAGGCTGTATCTGTTAAAAGCTCATGGTAAAAATCATAAAAATCTATTCCAGGCGATGTTAAAGAATTAAGGCTTAGTAATTTCAAGGAATCGGAAATTAAACTAGATATTAATATACTTTCTGTTAATTTCCAGAAATTTCTAATGTTGGCGTTATCTTGTAATTTTACCTTTTTTACTAGGGTTTTTCTAAGATCCCTATCTAAGGCATATAAATTACAAATTTCTGATTTTTTAGCAACTTCTAATTCTGCGAAATACTTTTTATTTATATTAGATATAATCATAGTTAATTCCTCCTCAAGAATTCTATAAAAATAATTACATACAATATTTCTTATTTAAATAAACCTTTTATAAAAACGTATTTAAAAATATAAGAAATTTCTATTTCAACCTTGTTTTTAACTTTTATATCAATAAAGGTTTTGATGAATTCATTTGTTTATTTTCATTTGCCCCCCCCTTAGGGATTTGTCACAATATTTTAGACTGGTGGATAGTCAATTGAATCAAAAAAAATATAATTATTATAAAGAAAAGGTTTGAATATGTTCAAATAATTTATTATTGAAGTGTTATAAAAAACTCTTGCTTTTTGAATTTAGACTATATTATAAACAAGCAAAACCACACAGAGAGGAAAGCAAAATGCAGGGATTGATGATGGATTATTCTCTTACAATAGAGAAAATACTTTTTAGGGCAAGAGATAATTTTCCTTATCAGGAAATAATCAGCAGAATGGCAGATGAAAGTATACATAGGTACAAATTTATTAATTTTTATGAAAGAACTGTAAAACTTATGAATGTATTAAGAACTTTAGGAGTCAAAAAAAATGAAAGGGTGGGAACTTTTGCATGGAATTCTTATAGACACTTGGAGCTTTATTTTGCAATACCCTGTATAGGTTCCGTACTACATACCTTAAATATTAGACTTTTTCCTGAACAATTAAAATTTATAGTAAATCACGCAGAGGATCAATTTATTTTTGTAGATGCTAGTCTTACAAAGCTACTTACTCCACTGCAGGATGAGTTTAAAACTGTAAAGAAATTTATTGTCATGGAAGATGGAGCTCCGGTTGATCCCGGTTTAAAAAATACGGTAATGTATGAAGAATTACTATCAAAAGCTGAATTTAAAGAAGATTTTCCATTATTAGATGAAAACCAGGCCGCGGCTCTCTGTTATACATCTGGTACTACAGGTGACCCTAAGGGAGCCCTCTACTCTCATAGATCAACTTATTTGCACTCTCTTGGTATTTGTTTGGCAGATACATTAGCCTTAAGTGTGAATGATATAATTCTTCCTGTAGTACCAATGTTTCATGTAAATTGTTGGGGTATCCCATACGCCTGTTGCCTAACGGGCTCGAAACCTGTATTTCCTGGTGCCCATTTAATTGGCAAGCCTTTGGCTGAATTAATTCAAAATGAAAAAGTAACACTTGCCGCTGGAGTCCCTTCCATTTGGAACCCTCTTTATCAATTCTTAAAGAAAAATCATTATGACGTAAGTAGCCTACGGGGATTGGTTGTGGGTGGATCTGCAGCACCAAGAGCAATGATTGAAAATTTCGATAAAGATTTTGGTGTAAAAATCATTCATGCATGGGGTATGACAGAGATGTCACCCCTAGGTACCGTGTGTAATTTAATACCAGAAATTAAGTCTCAGGATAATTCAGTCAAATATAAGTATATGGCTAAGCAAGGGCTGGGAGTTCCTATGGTTGAAATGAAAATTGTAGATGATGAGGGAAAAACGCTTCCTAAGGATGGAGTATCTAATGGTGAACTTTTGGTCAGGGGTCCCTGGATTATTAAGGAATACTATAAAACCGATTCAGAAGATGCAAAGTCTGCATTTACTTTGGACGGATGGTTTAAGACCGGGGATATTGCATCTATTGATAAAATGGGCTATTTGGAGATTACAGACAGAAAGAAGGACTTAATTAAAACCAGAGGAGAGTGGTTGTCAAGTGTTGAAATGGAGAATTTCTTAATGAGCCATGAATCAATTATGGAAGCAACTGTTGTCGGAAGGCAGGATGATGTGAGGGGGGAAGCAGTCGTAGTATTTTTAGTTCCCAAGGAAGGTCATACCGAAAATTTCAACAAACATACATTAATTCATTTCTTAAGTGAAAAGTTTGTAAAATGGCAAATTCCTAAAGAGTCTGATATACATGTTGTGACTGCAATACCTAAAACTAGTGTAGGAAAATTTGATAAAAAAGTTCTTCGTGCTCAATTGAAAGGAGATTCTTGACAGTCAATTCACAAAATATTATTTGGTTAGCAAATAATGGTTTTTATTTCAATATTTACTTGAGTTTTATAAAAGAACTCAGGTAGATACAATCATTATCAGAATAATTATGGCTTCAAGATACTAAGGGTAATTTATGAACACATTATACGAAAAATATGGTGGAGAACCTACTATTAAAACAGTAGTAAATGATTTTTATGCTAGGTTACAAAAATCTCCTACTCTGAAGCCTTTTTTTGAAGGGGTGAAAGTGAACGAACTGATTGATTTTCAAATAAATCTCTTCACTCAACTAATGGGTGGTCCAAAGTTTGATCCTAGCAAATATGGTACTTCTATTCCACGTTTACCTATTAAGGATGAAAATTTTCTAGAAGTGGCAGAAGTGTTGGAAGATACCCTTATATCTGCCAATATCGAGAGTGATGATATAGAAAGTATACTCGCTTTGGTTGCCTCTACACGAAGCACTCATGGATAACATTAATCTTTACACCTTAAATTAAATTATTATAGAAAAAATTCCCAAATTCTAGGATTGTGTACTTAGAAATTGAATCCTAGAAGATTTTCTTCCTGTGGTTCGGGAGTTTAGATTGATAAATAGAAAAACTAGAGAAGAAGAATTAGAAAGCCTAAAATCAACATCTTTTGACTGTATAATTATTGGAGGGGGAGCAACCGGGAGTGGTTCTGCACTTGATGCGGTACTCAGGGGATTAAAAGTTGCTTTACTTGAAAAAAATGACTTCGCATCTGGAACTAGCTCCCGATCAACCAAATTAATTCATGGAGGTGTTAGGTATCTTTCTCAATTCCACTTTGGATTAATAAGAGAAGCACTTCAGGAGAGAAAGAGACTACTCACAAATGCTCCTCATTTAGTAAAACCTTTAAAATTTGTATTACCCTGTTATAAGCTTTATGAAAGACCATACTATTCGATAGGACTTACTCTTTATGATATTTTAGCAGGTGACAGTGGATTGCCAGGGCATAAATCAATTTCAAAAACTGAAACTATTTCTGAGTTTGCTTCTATTCGTAAGGATAAGCTAAAAGGTGCAATTACCTATTACGATTCTCAGTTTAATGATTCCCGATTGAATGTATTAATAGCTAGAAGTGCATCAAATGAAGGTGCGGTAGTACTTAGTCGATTGGAAGTCATTAGTTTTCAAAAAGAAAATAATAAATTAAGCTCTGCATTGGTTAAAGATAGACTAACAGGTAAAGAATTTACAATTAAAGCAAAAGTTTTCGTGAATGCTACCGGTGTGCATATTGATGAAATCAGAAAACTTGATGACCCAAATTGTAAAAATGTGCTTTCTCCCAGTCAGGGAATTCACCTGGTTTTCCCAAAAGATAAAATTCCCTGCCTGTCTGCTATGATAATTCCAAAAACTAAAGACGGCAGAGTAGTATTTGTAATACCTTGGGAAGACTTTGTTGTAGTGGGGACAACAGATACTGCTATCAATAAGATTGAGGATGAACCATTACCACTAGGAAATGAAATACAATTTTTACTCGAAACAGTCAATGACTATTTAGATATAAAATTAACCAAAGAAGATGCTACATCGGTTTTTGCTGGACTGAGACCCCTTATTTCTCCAGATGGTAATACGGATACAAAGAGTATTTCAAGAGAAGAAGTAATACTTGTTTCGGATAGTGGACTTATTACGATGAGTGGAGGAAAATGGTCAACATATAGAAAAATGTCAGAGGATTTAATTGATAGGGTTATTCATGAAGGAAAATTAAGTCCATCTAAAAAATGTAATACGTACGACTATGACTTTCCCGGTAAAAAAGATTATACAGAAAATTTATATTTAAATTTGACCCAGACTTATAAAATAAATATAGAAATGGCAAAAAGACTACGAAATTATTATGGTTCTGAAGTATATGATATTTTAGGAGCAAACCCAAAAGAGTTAAAAAAAGATACGGGATATTTTGAAGAAGAAGTAATACATTTTATTAAAAATGAGTTTGCTCTTTCAATCGTTGATATTTTAGCTCGCAGATTTAGAGTTCAGTTTATAGATTTGGAATTGAGTAAAAAATTAATTGAACCAATTGCTGAAATATTATCCAGAGAATTAAAATGGACATCCGCAAATAAAAAGTCAGAAATTTTAGAAGCAGAAAAGTTAGTTTCCTCACTTGAAAAGCATATTAGAAGTTAATCTAGGAGGGTAAATGGAACCTATCGATAAGTCAAAAGTTAGAATTTTCGACACAACTCTTCGTGATGGAGAGCAATGTCCGGGTGCGGCTATGAATGAAGATGAAAAATTAGAAATTGCTCATCATCTAGCAAAAATGAAAGTGGATGTGATAGAAGCTGGGTTTCCTATATCCAGTCCAGTTCAATTTAATGCAGTACAAAGAATTGCAAGAGAAGTTGAGGGTCCAATTATAGCAGCTCTGGCAAGGGCTACTAGAAATGACATAGAGACAGCTGCAAAAGCAATAATCCCTGCCAAGAAAAAAAGAATACATACATTTTTAGCAACCTCTCCTATTCATATGAAATATAAATTAGGTAAGACAGCTTCTGAAGTTTTAAAAATGGCTCCTGAAGCAGTACGTATTGCAAAAGAGTTTGTTGAAGACGTGGAATTTTCTCCTGAAGATGGTACAAGATCGGACTGGGAATTTTTGAGAGAAATTTGTGAAGCAGTCATTGAAGCGGGCGCAACAACCATAAATGTACCGGATACTGTAGGATACACAACACCAGAAAAATACGGAGAATTATTTCACTTTTTAATTTCCAAAGTAAAAGGTGCTGAGAATATTATTTTTAGTGCACACTGTCATAATGATTTAGGATTAGCAACAGCTAATTCACTATCGGCAATTAAGAATGGTGTAAGACAAGTAGAATGTACAATAAATGGAATCGGAGAGAGAGCTGGTAATACTGCAATGGAAGAAGTAGTAATGGCTCTTAGAACAAGAAAAGACTTTTATGGTATTGAAACTAATATCAATACTCAATTAATTAGTCGTGCAAGTTATATGGTAAAAAGTATTACAGGAATGGTAGTACAACCAAACAAAGCTATTGTTGGTACAAATGCATTTGCACACGAATCTGGAATTCATCAGGATGGTGTCATTAAAAATCGAGAAACTTACGAGATTATGACACCTGAGTCTATCGGTCTTGACTCAAATCGAATGGTATTAGGAAGACATTCCGGGAGGGCCGGTTTTAAAGATAGAATTGTCCGATTGGGGTTTACGCCAAAGCAGGAAGAATTAGATTCTGCCTATACACGATTTTTGGAAATTGCAGATAAGAAAAAAGAAGTATTTGATGAAGACCTGGTATCTCTCTTTACTGAATCACATAGAAAAAATGCTGAATCCAGATTTAAATTGGAATATTACCACGTATCTTCCGGAAGTAGTACGGTGCCCACTGCCACTATCAAGATTTTAATTAATGATGTAAACATTGAAGAATCTTCAACTGGAGATGGACCTGTAGATGCAGTATTTAAATCTATTCAAAAAGCTACAAAAATTTCACCAGAATTAAATAAATTAGTAATATCTCCCGTAACAGAAGGCACAGATGCTTTTGCTGAGGCAAGTGTAACGATTACATTGGATGGTAAAAGAGTAGTTGGAAAAGGTAGTTCTACAGATATTGTAGAAGCATCTGCTTTGTCATACATTGACGCATTGAATCGACTTTGAAAAAATATTTTCAATCAGAATTATACAAACTTGATCCTTATATTCCTGGAGAGCAACCAGGTCTAGGAAAAAAAATAGTAAAACTTAATACAAATGAAAATCCATATCCTCCTACTCCAAAAATAAATGCAGTAGTTTCTTCCATTATCAAAAAAGGTTTATTGAAAAGGTATCCTAATCCAACATCCGAAGAACTTCGGAAAACTATAGCCAAACAAAATGGTATTTCGAAAGATATGATACTAATTACAAATGGATCTGATGAAGGGCTATCCTTGTTATTCAGAGCAATTTTAGCTCCTAAGTCTAAAGTTGTAATACCCTACCCTACCTATTCATTATATCCTATTTTAACATCTATAGAAATGAATGGAAGTACAATTGAAAAGATACCTCTCTTAGAAAATCTTCATTTTGATTTCCAGAAATTAAAAAAATCCAAGGGTGATATTTTAGCTTTTGCATCACCAAACGCTCCCACAGGAATATTAGAAGATGAGAATGAACTATTATATTTAATTTCTCACTTTAATGGTATGGTTCTTTGTGATGAAGCGTATATCGATTTTGCTCCCCCGGGATCGTCTTTAATTCAATTCGTAAAACGATACCCAAATTTAATTGTATCCCGAACATTTTCTAAATCATATTCTTTAGCAGGATTAAGAGTTGGATATTTGGTAAGTAATGAAGATAATATTTCATTACTAAATAAAATTAAAGATTCTTATAACCTCGGAATGATTGAAGAATCAATTGCAATTGAAGCTGTAAAAGATAAAAAATATCTTGATAAAATTATTAGAATGATTCTCAAATCAAGAGAGCATTTAAGTATAGAGTTATCGAATATGTTATTTACAGTTATAAAAAGTGATACAAATTTTCTTTTTGTAAAGCCTCCTCAAAATATAAATCCTATTGAATTATTTGAATATCTAAAAAAGAAATATATATATATTAGATATTTTAAAGATGATATATGTAAAAGTTATCTTCGTATCACAATAGGAAGTCAAAAAGAGAATAAAATATTAATAAAAGAGATTAAATCTTATCTGCTAAAGAGATGATAAATAATAATATCACATTTAGAAGACTTAAACCTAAAAGTATAGATAAATTATTAAAACTGGGATTTAGACATTTTGGAGATTTTTTTTTCAGATATAGTCATGTTAACCATGAAGGAAAATTAGCAACCGTACTTCCATTAAGAATTAATTTAAACCAATTTAATTTCAGTAAAAAATTAAAAAAAATAAAGAAAAAAAATGAAACTTCAATAGAGAAATTTAGTAAATTATCATTACGAAAAGAAATTATAGAATTATTTGATTCTCACAAAACTAAATTCAAGTTTGGAGTTCCAGAGACAATTTATAATTTTTTAGGAGAATTTCCTGAAAAAGATTATCCTTGTGATGTATTACAACTTGAAGTAAGAGAAAATGATAAAGTATATTCGGTAAGTTATTTAGATATAGGAGATGAATCTACATCTTCTGTCTATGGAATGTACGATATTAATTATTCTAAAAGGAGTCCCGGAATTTATACAATGATATTAGAAATTGAATATAGTATTCAAAAAAATAAAAAGTATTATTATTCGGGATATTGTTATGATATTAAATCATATTATGATTATAAAAAAAATTTTAAAGGACTGGAGTATTTAGATTGGAAAGATTTTATTTGGAAACCATTAAATGAGTTTTAATTTAACAAAAACACTTAAGGAAGAAGTTGATTCCCATCCTGTCTTAAATAACAATTGGTTGGTTAATAAAATTAAAGATTTAACTCTAAAAGATCTGAAATTGTGGTTATCACAAGAATATTATGTATCCATAGATTTTGTTACATGGTTTCTAAAAGCCTCATCTATAACTAATGATTTTGAGATTAGAATAATATTAATTGAGAATATTTGGGAAGAGCTCGGGGAAGGAAAATTAGAAAATTCTCATGTTGAAATTTTAAAAACTTTCATGAAAGATATAAATTTTAATTTTGATGATTTAACATGCTTTCCTAAAACTATAGAATATTTAAAATTAATGGAAAAAATTATTGAAAAAAATATTTTTATGGCTTTAGGAGCTCTGGGGCCAGCCAATGAATACTTACTAAAAAAAGAATATGGAAAAATGTACAATTCATATCAAAATTTAAAAATAAAAGAAAATTTACCATATGGAAAATTTTTTGAAATAAATTTAAATGCAGATGAGGGTCATAGTAAAAAAATCTTTGACTTAATTGAAAGAGTGTGTGATACAGAAGAAAAAATAAAATGGGTAATTGAAGGGAATCGTCAGGCACTCTCTGCTAGAAATATTTTTTATGAGGGATTACAATGGGTAGAATAAATGAATCTAATCTTATTTCGACCTTTTTTTTATTGATTTAATTTGCTATAAAATTATACTTTTTATAAAATCTCATTTTTGGATAAAATAATGATACCCGAATATTTTGCTTTTAATCTTCCCACAAAAATTGTATATAACCATGGACTTGCTTCTCGCTTAGGCTCCGAACTTAAAGATTTTGGAAAAAGAAATGCGTTGATTATCACAGATAAAGTTATACGAAAAATGGGTTTATTGGATAAACTTTTAGAAGGATTGAAGGGAAGTGATATTAATCCAATTGCCATTTATGATGATGTCCCCCCTAATTCAGAGCTCTCAACTGTAATGGCTGCCACTAATCTAGGAAAACAAAATTCATGCAACTTCATCATCGCTCTCGGTGGCGGTAGTGTAATGGATACTGCAAAGGTTACAAATATTCTTCTTTTTAAAGGAGGAAAGATTGAGGACCATATGGGTGCACAGTTAATTAAGGGAAGACTTCATCCGATGGTATTTATCCCGACAACATCCGGTACTGGTTCAGAAGTAACTTCATTTGCAATGATTAGTGATTCAAAAAATGATGTTAAGTTACCATTTACAGAAGATGCTGTACTACCAGATCTAGCTATATTAGATCCGGAAATGACATTAACCATGCCTCCAAAAATAACAGCGGCGACCGGTATGGATGCTCTTACACACGCAATTGAGGCTTTTGTATCCTCTGAAACAAACCCTGTATCTGAGGCACTTTCTCTGCATGCAATCGAACTGATCAATCAAAATATTTTGCAAGCAACAGCTAACCCAGATGATATTAATGCACGGGGTGCAATGTTAGTCGCTTCTTTTATGGCTGGAGTTTCCTTTAATCATGCTGGAGTTGGGATAGTTCATGGAATAAGTCATGCTCTGGGAGGAGTATATCACATTCCACATGGTTTGGCTAATAGTATTATACTTCCCTTTAGTATTGAACATAACCTTGAAGCATCAGCTGCAAGATATGCTCGTATTACAGAACATCTAGGATTTATTAATTTAAAACCCAGTCAAGAATTAATAAAAGCAGTTGGAATTTTAAATAATGATTTGTTGAATAATGCCGTTTTACAAATGTCTATGATTGATGATTGGTTAGTTGACTATAAAGCTAGGGCTTTGGCAGAAAAAATCAGAATCTTAAACAGACAACTTTCTTATTTATCCGGACATGCTACTAACTTAAGAGATGCGGGAATAAAAGATGGACTAGCAAAATTAGAACAAACTGTTGAAACAGCTATGACAGATGGATCTATGTTATACAATCCAGTGGAACCAACCAGAGAAAAAGTTCGTCGAATTATTCAACTAGCTTATAATCAAGAATTACCAGCATTAAAAGTTAGTTCAAGTGACTTAAAAGCCGCTAGAGCAGGTGTAATTATACCTAAATTAAAAAATATATTTTCAGACACTGATAATATGTATGAAATTTTAGGTGGATTTTATGAAAAAATGGGTGAAGATCAAAATCTTTCCCAAGCTCTTTTAAATAGTGGTTTGAAAGTAAGGTTTGTCTATACTAATCCGAATGGATATCTAACTATTGATTCATCAGGAACACAGGTTAAAATTTACCGCGGAAAAGAAGGAGATCATGTAAATTTGGATGTTGAGATGACCTTAAGTGCAGATTTAGCTCATTATTTTTGGCATGGTTTAGTAAATGCAGTTCAGGCATTGACAAGAAGAGAGATCACTACAAAAGGTAATTTACCCAAAGCCATGGCACTTCTACCTATATTAACTCCCGCATATGAACTATATCCAAAATTTTTAATGGAAAAAGGTTTGGGTAAATTAGTAGTAAGTTGATATTTTAGTCTAGTAAAAAATTTAACTATAAATTAATTGAATATAATTAATTTAATAATTAAAAATAAATCAATCTAATCTTAAAAAAGCATTTAAAAAATTAAGTGCTTTTTTCTTAAAATAAAAAACTTAATATAAATTATTATCTCAAAATTTAACTATTCTATATTAATATATATTTTTAGGAAAGTAATACATTGTTCCAAATATAGAAATTATTAACAAAGGAATAGTATATAGTAAGATAGAGTACTCTAATAATATAATTCCACCTAATGAAAATAATCCTGAATATATCATGACTAATCCCAAAATAGAAAGAAGAAG